>JBQTJL010000172.1:0-7452 GCA_052387135.1 Methanobacteriota archaeon
ACAGCCCCTTCTGCCCCTTCTTCTTCTCCTTCTCCTTCTCCGGCGTCGGCGCCGAAGGCGCCGGCGCGTCCTCCTCGTCCTCTTCGGACCCTGACGCGGCAGGTGCGTCGTCGTCCTCGTCGTCGCCCCCCTCGTAGGCGTCGAACGCGCCCGCCTTTGGGACGGCGAGCTTCGCGGCCTCCGCGAGGAGGTCTTTCACGCGCTTTGCGTCCTTCTTCTCATCAAGAAGGAACGCGAGCTCGTCCGCCTCGAACTCGAACCGCGCGGTGCAAATAGCGGCGAATCCCGCATCGCGCCCCATCAGGGTCGCAACGAGGGGCGACAGCTCGAGCCTCGCGACGGAGAAGGACGTGTGGAGCCCCTTCGCGATCTTTCCCGCGGTCCGGCCCCGGACGTCGCGGAGGCCGCGGGACCGGCTCATCTTCGAAAGCCACTGCGGGAACTGGTACCGGACCGGCGGGAGCCGGCGCCCTCCGGCGGTGACGGCGATACCGCCGGTCATCACGGTCGTCGCGTACGACCAGAGTCCGTACTGCTGGCGCCGGATCACGCGGCCAAGATACACATCCGACCGGGCGAGCGCGTCGTACGCGTTCGAAAGGTCGGCGGGAGAAGAGAACAGGAGAGGCGCATTCTCGTCGAGCCACAGGAGGATGGTCTCGGGCGTCTCGTCGAGGGAGAACGTCGCCTCGCGCGCTTCCTTGGCCGTCCGCGCGTGGAAGATGCGCCCCAGCGCGTCGTACATCGTCGAGCGGGTGTCGCGGTCGCCCAGGGCGGCAAGGTCCTCCATCGTGACGCGGGTGCGTCCTTCGGCCAAGGCCTGGAGGTCGTTCACGGCGCTCCGGAGGTCGCCACCGGATTTCTCGGCAAGGAGCGAGAAGACCTCGGGGTCGACGCGGATCCCTTCCGCCTCCGCGATCCGCCGGAGGGCGGCCGGGACCTGGTCCTTCCGCACTCTCGTGAACTTGATGAGGAGCGCCAGCGCGGCGATCGCGGAGGACTTCCGCTGGAGCTCGTAGAGGTCGTTCACGATGAGGAGCACCGGTTGCTGCGTCTCGCGAAGGACCGCTGCGATCGCGGCCGCGCCGCCGCGGTCTTCGTTGCCGAAGAGGTTGTCCGCCTCGTCAAGGACGATGAGCTTCTTCCGGCCCTCGCGGGACGACAGGAACTCGCCGGTCGAGGAGAACGTCTCGTGGACGGCGCCCGCACGGGCCACCTTGTCGATCGCGGCCGCGTTCCGCTGGTCGGAGGCGTTCATCTCGACGATCTCCCAGCCCATCTCGCGGGCGAGCGCGAGCGCGGCGGTCGTCTTCCCGACGCCGGCCTCGCCGGCAAGGATCGCGCCCCGGCGTTCCGGCGGCCCGCGCCTCCATTCTTCGGCCCATCCCCGGAGCGCCTTCAGGGCCGGGCCGTTCCCGACGACCTCGCCCAAGGTCTTCGGGCGGTATTTCTCGGTCCAGGCGGCGGGCACGACGCCGAATCCTTGACGCTTCAGATAAGGCTGCGCATCCAGAGGCTCGTTGCGACGAGCGAAAGCGCGCCGATCGCAAGGAGCACGCCGAGGGGCCTCCGCAGGTTCGCGAGGAGCTCACGGTTCGACGCGCGGAGCACCACGAACTTGTTCGCGACCCCGAGCACGGACGCAAGGAGCGCGGTCTCGCCCGCGACGACCGGGTCGATGCTGCCCGTAAGGACGAGCGCAGAGACGGACGCGACGACGGCGCCTGCGGAGACGAACGCGCCGAGCGCGGTCGCGTAGACGCCGGTCTCGCCGAGGAAACGCTCGGCGAGCACCGCCATCGCGGAAAGCACGGCAAACAGGGCGGCGAACCGGAGCGCCGGCGGGATCGCGAAGGGGCTCCCCACGGTGATCTCGCCCGCTGTGCCTCCTTCGACCCGGTGCTGACGGCGCCACGCGACGACGAGGCCCACGACGAGCAGAAGGAACGTCCCCGGGAACATGAACCGGGCCACTTCGAAGGAGGGGTCCGCGAAGGCGGCGATCGCGAGGTTCCGGACGAACATCGTGGTCGTCGCAAGGAGCACGCCCACGGCGCCCGCCGAGACGAGCCGGGGCGCCTCGCGGGACATGTTCGCGATGGAAAGGCTCGTCGCCTCGGAGTTCACGAGGCCGCCCAAGAAGCCCGAGACGGCGAGCCCGCGGCGGGGCCCGACCTGCCGGAGCGAAAGGAAGCTCGCAAACGAGAGGCTCGAGACGAAGACGACGATGAGGAGGGCCCAGCGGACGTTCACGAGGCCCCACGGGTCGACGGGTCGGTCCGGCGCGAGCGGGAAGAGGATGAACGCGACGACCGCGAACTGGAGGGCCCCCATCATCTCGTCGTCGGAAAGGCGGCCGGCGAAGCCGTGGAGCCGGTCCTTCGTGAGAAGAAGGAGCGTCGTCGCGACGCCGACGACGACGGCTTCGATGCGAAGGTCGAGCGCGATGAGGACGCCGGCAAGGAACGTGACGAGGACGGCCGAGGGCGTCGTGAGTCCGGTGAGGCCGAGTTGGTGGCGGGCCCAGAAGAGGCCCATCGCGAAGGCACCGATGACGAGGAACGCGACCGAGATCGGCAGCGGCGAGTCGAACGCGAGCGTGAGCTGGGCGGCGAGGAAACCGATCGCTGCGATCAGCGGGAACGTCCGGATCCCTGCGATGACCTTCGTCTCTTCGCGCCGATGCTCCCGCTCGATCCCGACGAGCCCTCCCACGCCGAGCGCGATGAGAAGATCGAGGAGCAGCGCGGGCTCCGCCATGCCGCGAAATATCCGGCGACCGCTATATAAGAATGTTTATATGTGGACCGTTGACAATGAGGGGCGATGCCGTCGCCGTCCGCGCCGAAGGAGAAGGCGCCGCCCGGCCGGTGCCGCGATTGCGGCCGCTGGTCGTCGAGCCCCGAGTTCGGGATGGACACGCGGACCGGCTACTGTCAGTATTGGGAGAAGCTCACGACCGCGGACTTCGGCTGCGACAAGTTTGTGACGAAGGCGGCCTACGACGCGGCGCAGGCCCGGATGATGGAAGAGCTGGAAGAGGACGAATACGAGGAGTAGGTTTTTATCTTTGAAGGGGGTGCCGGGCGCATGAAGGTCAACGTCGCCTTCGTCCTCTCGGTCGTCCTCCTCGTGATCGGCGTCGGAGCCTACCTGATCCAGGGCGCAAACCACGGGACGTGGACGGACCCGGGCGTCTACTCGTTCCTCATCCTGCTTCTGGGCTTCGGCGTGTGCGGGGTCCTCTACAGCCAGACGGAGAAGCCGGCGGCGTAGGCGGGACGCGGGGCGGAAGCGCTTTTACCCCGGTTCGTGCGCGGCGGAAGCGCTGTCGCGCCTGTACATGCGCGGCGGAAGCGCGAGTGCTCCTGTTCGCGCGCGGCGGAGCGCGGCCACTCCAGGTCGTTGCGGAACGACGACGTCGTCGTCCGTCCGGCAACGAACAGGAGCAGAGCCCTCCGCCCGGCGCCGGAGGCGCCGCTCCGCCCGCGACGCACAGGAGTACGGCGCTCCGCCGCGCTCACGGCAGGCGGTCGAGATCGAGCTCCTGCCCCGTCGTAAGAAGGTGGACCCGGTGCCCGTTCTCGGTGAGCTCCTTTGCGAGCGCCTCCCGCTGGTCGCTGTGGAAGAGGACGACGTCCTTTGCGCCGCAGCCCTTCGCGAACCGGACGACGTCGTCGTGGCCGGCATGGGCGGAGAAGTCGAACCATTCGACCTCGGCCGCGACCTTCTCGTTTACGCCCGCGATGTCGACGAGGCGCTCATCGAGAAGCATCCGGCCGTTCGTCCCCGGGACCTGGAAGCCCGTGAGGAAAACGCCGTTCTTCGGGTCCCCCCCAAGATGCTCGAGGTAATGGAGGATCGGCCCGCCCTCGACCATCCCGGAGGTCGTGACGATGACGTCCGCGTGGCTTGCCGCAAGGTCCCGCGTGTGGCGGCTCGTCACGACCTTCGCACGCGAGAACGCCTCCTTCAGGGCCTTCGCGTCGCGGCAGAACCGGGGCTCGTCCATCATGTACTTGGAGACGGTGCGCCCCATCCCGTCGAGCCAAAGGTCGTACCCTTCCTTCGCAAGAAGGAGGAGGACCTCCTGCGTGCGCCCGACCGCGAACGCGGGGACCATGACCGTGCCGCCGGACTCGACGACCTCGGCGACGCGCTCGAGGAAGTACTTCTCGAGGTCGGGCCGGTGCGGGTGCTGGCGCCCCGAATAGGTCGCCTCGACGACGAGCGTGTCGCAGGGGACCGGCTCGGCGCCCTTCACGAGCCGCGAGTCGACCGGGTTCAGGTCGCCGGTGAAGAGGAGCTTGCGTCCGTCGGCGGTGACCTCGAACATCGTCGAACCCGGGATGTGCCCGGCCGAGTGGAAGCCCAATTCGAGGTCGCCCACGGAATGCTGGTCGCCGTAGTCGACGGTCATGAAGGAGTCGACCATCGCCCGGATGTCGGCCTTGCCGTACGGCTGCGGGTACCCTTCGAGCTGGGCCACTTTGAGGCTGTCGTGCGCGAGAAGCTCCGCGATCCCGGTCGAGACGCTCGTCGTAAGGACCGGGACCTCCTGCACGCCCGAGACCGCCGGCAGCATCCCGCAGTGGTCGAGGTGGGCGTGCGAAAGCGCCACGAGGTCCAAGGGCGGGGGCGGCCGCGGATACTTCGGGGGATCCTCCGGTTTCAACCCGTAATCGAAGAGGAGACGGACCCCGCGGTGCTCCAACACCATCCCGAGGCGGCCGACCTCGTCGACGCCGCCTAGGAAAGTCAACTTCACACTTGCCGGAGAGGGCCCAGAAGTATAAGAGGGCTGTGCCGGGGTTTCAGGTCGAACCCGTTGGCGCGTGGGGCTCGTGTGGCTGTTCTGTCCGCCCGCGGCCGTTCGCCTCGCGGCGTCTGGGGCTCGCTGGCGGCGTCGTCCTCGGCTCGGTCGTCGCCGGTTTTCCGGGTCCGCCTTCGTACGGGTGTTCTTTCCGCCCGCGGGCCTTCGTCCGGCCGGGTCTGCCGCCCGATAGCGGCGTCGTCCTCGGCTCGGTCCTCGCCGGCTCTTTGTGCTATTGCTGGACCCGGCTCGTCCCTCGCCTCGGACTCCTTGCTCTCGGACGGCATCCCTCGGCCGTACTCGGCCCGGGGGCGGGACCGGACGACGACTGGGATCACGCCGACGGCCGCTCAAAACGCCCGAAGGGGAATCTGCCGAAACGCTGCGGCGCCAGGGCACGAAAACGTTTTGAAGCGGAACCGCCTAGTTCGAAGCAACGGGGAGGTCGGCTGCTGATGCTGAGCTTGACGATTCCGACGGAGCTTCAGTCGCCGCCGTTCCTCTTTGTGGGAGCAGTTGCAATATTCCTCGGAGGGTGGCTTTTCAGTCGCCATTTTGAATTGTATGATTTTGCGGTCGGCCTCCCCCTTGGCATCAACGTAAAGGTCCGTCGGAGGACGCGGGTCAGCCCCGGATCCCCCTCAAAGGAAGCTTACACGCCGAGGCCCGAACGGCGACCGGCGCCGACGACGCCTCGGGGCGCGGCCCGCCCGGCGTTGGATACGCCCGAACCACCGGTCTCGACCGCACGGCCACCGGCCTCCTCGGGCATCTCGCCTGTTCCCACCTATGTACGCCGTGGAAGTATCGAGCAGGCCGTTCGATCTCACATCAAGGAGCGTCGCCTGGCCGCGATTGTCGGAGTCACCGGGCCCGGCGGCCAGGGGAAGACCGAGCTGGCGAAGGGCGCCGTCCGCGATCTTGCGAATGAGTTCACGGAAGGCGCCAAGTGGATTACCGCTGGCCCGAAATCCGCGCCGCAATTGCTCGCGGACATCGCGAACGCCTGCGGGCTCGGACCGCTCCCGAGCGATAGCCTCGAGGCAGGCGCTCGTGCGCTCCGCGCGGGCCTCGATGGCCGAGACGTCTTGCTGGTCATTGACGATATCCGCGAAGCAAACGCAGGACTCCTCAGCCCCGTGGCGTCGCCGACGCCGCCGTGCGCGATGCTCGTCACGAGCCGCCTCAGGCAACCTTCGGCGGCCATCCCGACCGATGCAGTTCACGAGCTCGACCAAATGACGCCGGAGGAGGCTATCAACCTTCTCCGAAGGACGCTTCCGAGCGGCTTCGTGGAACGCGAACGGGATGCCGCGATTGACCTGGTAAAGACATGTCGCCACAATCCGCTTGCGATTGACATCGCGGCGAGGCTTGTCAAGGCGGTTCCCGGAGACTCGCCCGTCCGCGCCGTCGAGACACGGATCCACGGCCGCCTCGGCACGCTGAAGGCCGGGAGCGACCCGCGTCTGAACCTTTTTGGCGTCGTCAGCGTGAGCGTGGACGAGCTTTCGAAGCCGGACCGGGAACGATTCGTGCGGCTCGCAGCCTTTTCCGAGGACGGCGTGGGCCTTTCCTTCACGGCCGAAGCGGCAGCCTGCGTCCTCCGAGAAAGGGAAGACGACATGCGCGGATTCCTGAACCGCCTCTCAGACATGTCCCTGCTCAAGCCGGCGCCCGCCGAAGTCGAGGCATTCCGCTTCCACGACCTCGTCGACGAATTCGCGGTCGACGCGCTAAGGGCGTCCGGTGAGGAGCAGACAGTTCGGGCGCGGCACGCGGATTGCGTGCTCGAATTCTTTTCGACTCACAACCTCGTGACGCCCGACGATGCCCCGTTCGCGGCGCTCGCGAAGGACAACCTGCGGGCCGCCATCCGCCGGGCGATTTCGGCGGGCGACTCTGAGCGCGCTGGCCGGCTGGCGACCGTGCCGGGGAACTGGCTCACCGTTTGGGGCCTCTACACCGAATGGGAAAACTGGCTTAGCTCGTGCGTTACGAACCCGCCTTTGAGCGCCGCGACGGCCGCCCAAATTTTTTTCCGCCTGGGCAAGGTCCAGCAATTCAAAGACGACACGGACGCGGCGCTCGCCTCCTACAACCAAGCCCTCGACCTATACAAGAAAGTCGGCGATCGCTTGGGCGAAGCAAACACGCTCCACGGCATCGGCGAGGCCCAACAACTCAAGGGGCAGGCCGGCGCAGCACTCGCCTCCTACACCCAAGCCCTCGACCTCTACAAGAAAATCGGCGATCGCGTGGGCGAGGCAAACACGCTGAGTTCGCTGGGTTGCCTCGAGGTGCAGCGCGGGAACGTAGTTGAAGCGGAGCGGCTGGTGAGGCAAGCGGCCGCACTTAATCGAAGCGGAGGAAACAAGTACAACGAAGCCGTCTATTGGGGAAATTTCGCGATAAGCCTCGTTCAGCACGGCCACGCATCGACAGCGGCCCGATGCGCCGCGACGGCCGAGAACCTGTACCGCCAACTGGGTCACCCCTCGGCGGACAAGATGCGACGCCTCATCGAAAAAACGAAAAGGAGCCGTTGAGGCAACGGCACTCATGTAGGTGCCCGGTCACGGCGGGGCCCCGCGTAATGTCGGGATGAGGGGGCGCGGGGGAGAACGGTCTCCCTTCTC
>JBQTJL010000173.1:0-5695 GCA_052387135.1 Methanobacteriota archaeon
CCCGCGCGCCGACTCCCAAGGTCGGCGCGCGGTCCTCCTTCCGTATCACGCGGCGGCCCTGCCGGGTCGCCGCCTCCTTCCGTATCACGCGGCGTCCGGGACGCGGGCGCCGCCTCCTTCCGTATCACGCCCCGGATCCGCTCCCAAGGCGGGTCCGGGGTCCTCCTTCCGTTCTTCACGCGCTTGCATGAGGGCGAGCGCAAGCGCAAGCGCTGGCGCAAGGGCTAGCGCTGGCGCAAGGGAGCGTTTCTTCCGAAAAGTTTGGTGGCCCGAGCGATGACCCGAAACGGATTGGTTGGGGCGCCCGGGCCCGACAGCTAGCCTTTCACGGCACGGGTTTTTCCGCGATCTTCCACACCGATCCCCGGTCGCGGAACTCCGTCGCCATGAGGTGGTATTCTTCGAGCACGCCAAGTAGCGCGTCTCGATCGAACACGGGCATCTGGTGCACCCGCCCTTCGATCGCAAGGAGCGCGAACTGCATCCCATCCAAGTAAGCTTGGAGGTACTCCGGGTCCTCCATCGCACTCATCTCCTGCAAGGGAATGGTTGTACGATGGACATAGTTGTGCGCCTGCACCCCCACGGTGACAATCGACCCCGTCCAGAAACACGATGTGACCGGTTCGATTGCTACGGCGTCGCACACTGGCCGAAGTGTCACTTGCGGCGAATGAGCAAGGCGACGGCTGCAAGCGCAAACAGCGCGAAAAGCGGGGGAAACGCAGGGATCCCGTAGACTTCCTCGAGCTCGCCGCGCCACAGCACGAGCTCGGGCGAGATGTACGTCTGGATCTCGTTGCCTTCGCGGTCGGTGCCGCCGGCGATGAGACGGTAGAGGCCGCGGCCGGTCTCCGGCTGCGACGTCCAGATCGCGACCCAATGGTCGTCCTCCCACGCGAGCGCGGGTTCTGGGTGCGCGCGCGTCCCGGACTGCGCGACGGATACGAGCGGCACGCCGCGCTCCGGCGTGAGCGTCGTCTGGTCCGGGTACATGACCCGGAACGTCCATTCGGCGGTCTCGCCGGGGATGATCGGTCCGGGCCGGTTGATGAGAACCGTACCGAGCTGGGCCGGCTGGAGCTCGATCGGGTTCGATAGGCTCCGGAGCCGGTTCCCCGTTCCGTCGATCGCGGTGAACTCGATCTGGTAGGTCCCGATCGCGTCCTCGAGCTTCGGGGTCCAGCGGACCGTGTAGCGGCTCGCGCCTTCCTTCACGGCCCAGCCGAACGCCTGGAGCCGCGTGTTGCCGCGGACAAGATGGAACTCGACGCCGGAATCCTCCGGGTCCGCGACGAGCTCGAAGTTCGCGGACGCGGCGCGGCGTACCGTGGTCGGGGAGACGAGGAACGGACGCCCGAGCGTGCCGGCGCCGAGGTCGATCGGGGGCGACTCGGACGAGAAGGAGTTCCCGGAGCGGTCGCGGCCCTCGATCCGGAAGCGGTACGTCCCGAGGGTCCGGTCGTTCTCCGGCGCCCACGTCGCGGTCCAGACGCGCTCGTTCGCCTCGTAGACGGTCCGCGCCGTAAGGTTCGTGCCCCCGATCCCCGTGACGCTCGCGGTGACGAGGCCCACGTCGGAGCCGAGGATCTCGCCGTCCGGGAAGTGGACGGAGAAGCGGAACCGGTACTCGGCGCCGCGCGTCGCGGCCGGGTTGAAGGAGAGGGGGCGGACCTCGAAGGCCAAGGGCTCGAGGCGGAACCGGGGCGCCTCGATGCGGACCTGGTTCCCGAAGACGTCCTCGCCGAAGACGACGAGCGTGTACGGGCCGGGGCTGGTCTTTAGCGGCGGCCGCACGACGACGCGCCACGAGGCGGTGAGGGCCCCCGAGGCGCCGATCGTGCCGTTCCCGGTCGAGGCCGAGATCCCGGCGAGGATCGCGTCGCCCGGCGAGACCTCGATGTCGAGGTCGGCCGAGCCGCCCGAGGGGTCGACCGCGCGCGCCTCGAGGAACCGGTCCGTCGCGGCGACCGCGAGGACGGCCTCGGAATCCCGGAGCCGGGGGATCACGGCCGGGAAGGGCGTGTACACGGCGCGGGCGACCGTCGCGGGCACGAGCCGGAACGCGTCCGACTCGCTCCGGAGGACCGCGCCCTGCGCGCTCTCGCCGAGGAGCACGAACCGGTACATGCCGAGGGTCGTCGCAAGGTCCGGCTCGAAGACGCCGAGGTGGTCGCCGCCGGCGCTCTCGTCGCGTCGCGCGTTCGGGATCTCGACGCGCCACAGGTTCGCGCGCGAGTCCCAGCGCCGGACCTCGATCACGGGCGTCCCGACGCCGCCGGGGCCGAGGTCGCCCACGACGCCGTCGTAGACGACGGTGATCGTGCGGCCGCGCGGGACCTCCGCGGGCGGCGACTGGACGAGCGGGCGCGCGACACCGGGGAGCTCGAGGAAGAAGATGGAGGAACTCGTGGGGATCACGGCGCCGCCCTTCGGCGAAAGCCCGGAGACCTGGAAGTGGTAGTAGCCCACGGAGTTCCGGTCGGAGGGCACGAACCGGGTCTCCCAGACGCCGGGCTCGACCATCGCGGCAAACGCCGTCGTGACGAGCGTGGCGCTCTGGTTTGCCGTGCTGCCCCGACGAAGGTGCACGGTGACGAGGGGCCCCTCCGGGAAGTCGGTCTGGTTCGCGATGGGGCCGTCCGGGTAGTGGAGACGGAAGCGGAACACCGCGGGGTCGCCCGGTCGGACCGTGGAGTTCGGCTGCGCCAAGGGTTCGACCGAAAGCCGCGTGGAGGACACGGTGCGCGTCCAGGCGCTCGCGTTCCGGTTCGCGATCAGCGTGTTGTCCTCGACGCTCACGTTGAAGTCCCACGTCCCGACGAGGGTGGTGTTGCCGCGCGGGAACTGGTACGTCCCCTTCCAGATCCCCTTCGACGCCTGCGCGAGCGAGAGGTCGATCTTCGTCTGGAAGAGGAGCGCGCCGGTCGAGGAGAACTTGTGCGCGTCGAGCCGCAGCTTCTGCAGGTTCGGCGGCGTCGCGGTCCGGTTGTAGGGCGTCCCGTCGGGGTAGGTGATCGCGAGCTGGAACTCGACCGTCTCGCCCTGGACGAGGCTTTCGTTCTGCGGCCGCTCCTCGTGCTCGACCAGCGTGAGGAAGTCGAGCCGCGGGCGGGCGATGCCGAGCTCGAACGGCGGCGTCCCGAGGGTCGGGATCGGGTTTCCGAACCGGTCCTGCGTCTCGAGGACCCGGAACCGGTGGGGTCCGAGCGGCGTGAAATTGCGCTCGACCGAGGTCCAGACCGCCCAGACGCCCTCGCCCGTGTGCCGCGCGACGAGGTTCCGGACCGTCTCGTCGATCTCGGTGCCGGTCGTGGGCTCGGACCGGATCCGTTGGAAGGCGCCCGCGACCTGCGTCGCGTTCATCCCCGGCAGGAATCCGGAGCCGTTGGGGTAGGTGATCTCGAACTCGGCCGTCCCGTTCTCCGTCCGCTCGAGCGACGCGGGAGTTTTCTTCAAGGCGACGCGGAGCGTCGCGAGGGACACCTCGAACGGGGCCGATGCGTTCGGGTCGATCGGGTTTCCGTACCGGTCGGCCGCCTCGAGGATCCGGAAGCGGTACGTCGGCGCGCCGCCGATCGTGATCGCCTGGTCGACCGGGACCTCCCATTCGCCGCGGAACCCTTCTCCGCGCGGGACCGCGGGCACGGTCGCCTCGTGCGTCGGGATCGCGCCTCGGACGGATTCGACGACGAAGCTCGTCCCCGGCAGGAAATCTTCCGAGACCGCGACCTGGCTGCGGTACTGCAGGATCGCGCTCACCGCCGCGGTCTCGGTCCGCTGGAACGACGAGCCGCCGCCCGGCGCGACCGGGCCTTCGACGTAGGTCACGCGCAGCGTCGCGGGCCGCCAGGCGAAGATCGTGCGGTCGAGCGCTTTCCCGGGGCCCAGGGCCTCGAAGACGAGGAAGTTCTCGCACGGGGCCACGCAGCGGGGGCGGCCGCCAAGCGCTTTCGGGATCATCGTGTTCGTCCAGACCATCCCGCGCGCGTCCGCGACGAGGCTCACGTTGAAGAAGTACGAGTCGCCGTTCGGCAACGGCTGCTGGCGCGCCCGGACCGTTACGGTCGAGCCCGGCGTGAATCCCGAATACCGCACCGTGATCGGGTCGGCCGGCTCGGCGACCGCTCCGGGGTACTTGTAGACGTCGACGCCCCAGGCCGTGAACCGCGTCTCCGCCGCCGGGATCGGCGCGTTCGCCTCGAGCACGCGCACGCGGTAGCTCGCGTTCCATCGCGGCTCGCCCGCGGCGAACGCGTCCGGGAAGCCGTGCGGGAACACGATCTGGCCCACCGGCGGGCCGCTCACACCGGTCGTGCGCATCGAGACCGCGGCGGTGTAGGTGGTGCCGCAGGGGTCGCAGGAGACGGTGACCGTGCGCTGCGTATCGCCCGGGATCCCCCGGACCGTGACGAGGACCGCAGAGCCTTCGAGCACGTCCGTGCTCGAGACCTCGATCGACTCGCCGATCGCCTGCCCGCGGTGGGCGAGGGCGACGAGGAGGACGAGGGAAAGGACCGCGAGTGCCCCTACGAGGGGAATGCGGTGCCTTCGGTACACGGCGGCGTGGATAGCAACACCTCTCGGTGGATGGACGGCGGGACGGCGTTTCCCCGGTCGGGGGATGACCGTTCGCCTGTCACCCCGGTGACAAGGACAGCCTCAGACGTCCGGTGACCCGTTGTCTTATGTAGGTGCAGGGATGGGCGTCGAACCGGGCGCGAAACTCGAAGCGGTGCGCGCTTTCCTTTCTCGGGAAAAATCGCGGTCCACGCTGGCACGGGACCTCGGGGTGACGGAGCGCACGATCCGGAATTGGACGCGGCGCTACCTTGTGGAAGGATCCGACGGACTCTCGGATCTTCGGGCGCGCGTCCTCGGACCGGGCGCGCGCGTGGGGCCCCAGGTCGTGGACCTCGTCGTCGACGCGAAGCGCAGGAACCCGCACCTTGGCGTACGAAGGCTCCAGGCGTTCCTTACGCGGGAGCACGGCGTGCAGGTCAGTTTCAAGACCGTGCACCGGATCCTCTCGCATCAGGGCCTCGCGCATCCGGGCGAGCTCGTGGGCATGTCCAGAGAGTCTCTGCACAAGATTTAATAAGCGACAACCCCCCGACCGGTCGATTGCGTTGGATCTGCACGCACGATATTCAAACCTCGCGAAGTTCCTCGAGCAGCTCACGACGGACGTCCGCGAGGCCCGTCGCGCGCAATCCGGGACCGACCTCGCGGTGACGATCGACGAAACGGTCGAGCTCGCCGACGAAGTCCGCGCCGCGCTCCGGTGACCGACCCTCTTTACGAGCGGAAAGGCGCCAGGAAGCAAACTCTTTAATATGGGTACGGCCTGCCTTGTCCTGCCGATAGTCATTTCGTGGCGGCTTTTTGGTCGCGGCTTTTCGGACAAACAAACATAGGTAGGAAATACAATGGGACAGTATGGTGGCGGGCGAGGTGGCGGCGGAGGCGGCGGCTTCCGTGGTCCCCCCCGCGAGATGCATACCGTGACGTGTAGTGACTGCGGACAAGAGACCCAAGTTCCGTTCAAGCCCACCGAGGGCCGGCCGGTCTACTGCCGCGACTGCTACCAGAAGCACCGCCCCGCGCGCTACTAAGGCACGCGATGAAGTGACCTCGCCGGTCTTCCCCGGTGGGGACGGTTTTTTTTATCTCTTTCCCCTGCCTTAGCGGCGCG
>JBQTJL010000174.1:0-2428 GCA_052387135.1 Methanobacteriota archaeon
GGGGCCGGAAGGCCCGGGTGGTTGAGCTTCGACGTCGGTTCGCGCGCAAAACGCCAGCGAAGGACCCCCGCGGGTCCATCGAGCGCGGCGATGAAGGACACCGCGTCGGTCGGCCGCCCCTCCTCGCCCCCTACCTCGGTGCAAGCGACGAACAATACGCCTGCCGAGACCGCGGGGTCGGCGCAGGCCCACCCGATCCGGGGCGCTTCGACGAGCGGCCCCGGCTCCCAGGACCATGCGACCTCGCCGTCCGGCGTCCAGGCGTCGACGCCGCCGTCTCGCGCGACGAAGATCCGCTCGCCGTCGCTCGCCATGACCGGGATGTCGACGCCCGAGACCGGTGGTGCAAGCGGGATGCGCCGCTCGACGGCGGCCGTCGCGAGGTCGATCCGATATATCACGTGGCTTCCGTGCTGCCGCACGGGCCGCCAGCCTGCGCGCGAAAACGCCTTGACCGCGTCCCTGCCGGAGAGGACCGGCAGCCGTCCCATCTAGACCTCGATCTCCACCAATTGGTCGGACGTCGCGGTCTTTCGCGCCCGTTCGTTCAAGACGAGCACGACGCCTTCGATGGCCTCGCGGATGTTCGCGAGGGCTTCGGCTTTGGTCTCGCCCTGAGACACGCACCCCTTCAGCGCCGGACACCGCGCCACGTATCCGCCGTCCTCTTTGTCCTTGCGGAGGACGACCTTGAACTTCATCGCGGCGTAAATGCGCGTTTCGCGCATATAAGCGTTGACTCAAGCGCGTCCCCCCGAGTCGCGCTCGAACCACGAGTCGATGAGCCCTCGGACCGTCTGTTTCTGCTCCGTGCTCAAGAGCCGGTCGCGCTCCAGCGCCCAGAGGAAATGCTCGTGCTCCCACCTCGTGATGTGGCCGTCCTCGAGGATCCCTTGGAGCGTCTTCACCATGCCCAACGGGAGGAAGTCGAACCGGTCGTCCAAGACCTTGATGCGGAGCGCCCTCGCGAGGTCGTCGATGCGCCGCGTGAGCGCGGCGTACTGCGACTCGTCGAGTCGGCCGCCGGCGAGCAGGGCCCCGACGTGCGTGCGCCGCTCGGCGAGAGCGGCCTCGCAGGCGGGCGCATTCGACTCGTTCTTCTCGTAGACGACGTCGATCGCGGCGAGTTCGCGCTGGAGGATGCGGCGGCGTCGCTGGACGCGGGCGACGCCGACCACGCCGACGACTCCCGTCATGACGAGACCAAGGACGAAGAAGGTCGTGTTCTGGTGGTCGGCGTCGAAGGCCGTGGAAAGGAGCGTGCTTGCGGTCCCTCCGACGTGGAACGTCACGAGCGTGCTCGCGGTCTGCCCGGCGTCGTTCCCGACTTGGAGCCGCGCGATGTGGTCACCGGTGACGTTGTAGGCGTGCTGGAACCGCGGGTCGGCTTGCCAGTCCGAGACGGTGCCGTCGCCCCACTCGACGCGGTACCGGGTTCCCGGGCCGAAGAGGCCGGGCCGGCTCCGCGAAAGATCCACCGTGACCGGCGCGCCGGGACCTGGAAACGCGTCCGAGACCGTCGCCTCCGTCGTGAGGGAGGCCGCGGTCCTGCCGAGGACGGTGAAATGGATCGAGACGTCCACTTCCCGGAAGTCGTTGAAGGCGTTGTTCGTCCGCGGCGTCGCGATGATGACGCCGTCTCCCACCGAATAATCGGACCACGACCCGTTCCTGCCGGCGCCGAGCCCGAACTCGTGACGCCAGGAAACGCCTTGGATCTCCCGGTCGAACGCGTACAGGATCTCGCCGGTGCTATCCGAGTAGGCGTGACCGTAGAGTGCGTTCGGCGTGACCGTGAGGTCGCTTTGCTCCCAGTATTCGTGGGAGTCGGGCGCCAGCGTGAACGGCGCCGGCCGCTCCGTGCCGTCGATCGGGAAACGGTATAGCGACTGGAGCGAGTTTGCGTAGAGGGCTTCAGGCGCGAGGGCGAGCCCCGCGGTCTGGAAGCCGAAGCCGGCCCCGGTGTCCTCGCGGCCGAGCTCCGCCGTCCAGATGTCGGTGCCGTCCTCCGGGTTCTTCGCCCGGAGCGCCGCGTCGTTCTTCAGATAAAGCACGGTGGGCGTGCCCGTGGGCCGCGCCGTCGCGGCGAACGCCGCGCAGGAAAGGTCGGCCCGGCCCGCGTGGCAGCGGTTGGGGTTCGTCGCGCGGGGGAGCGCTTCGCCCTGCTCGGTCCAGAGGAGGAGGCCCGTCTCGCGATCGAGCACCCAGACTTCCGCGTAGATCGCGCCCTTGCCGCCGATCGTGACCGTGTTGAAGATGACATAGGGGCCCGTGACGGCGAGCCAGTCGGCGACCGTGATCGCCGACGAGGCCCGACAGCTCTGCGGGACCCCGAGCGAGCACGGCGTGGCCGGAAGGAGCGTCGTGTTCGCGATCTGCTGCGCGGCGTCGAGCGACCACGTCCAACGCACCGCGCCGGTCGCGGCGT
>JBQTJL010000175.1:0-1600 GCA_052387135.1 Methanobacteriota archaeon
TGCGCGTGCGCGTCGACGTGCATCGGGAACGGGTGGTCCCGGTCGCGCCGTCCGGTCGCCTCGCCGACGACCGCCTCCCCGACCGTGGGGAGCGCGTCCCATCCCGTCCGTTCCTGCTGCAGGTTGAGATGCGGGATGTAGGTCGTCGACGCGACGAACGCGAGCACCGCGACGAGGAGGACGGCCTCGGCGACGACGCTACGCCGCGGCCGCATCCGCATCCGCGGCCTCCGCTCGGCCCACGAGCCGGCCGTCCTTCAGATCCACCCGACGCGGGACGAACTCGGACGCGAGGGGATCGTGGCTGATCACGAGGACCGCCGTCCCGAGGTCCGCGTTCACGCGCGCGAACGCCGACAGCACGTTCCGCGCGTTCTCCTCGTCGAGGTTCCCCGTGGGCTCGTCCGCAAGGAGGATCGCGGGCTCGTTCGCGAGCGCCCGCGCGATCGCGACCCGCTGCTGCTCGCCCCCCGACATCTCCGACGGAAGCTTCTCCGCGAGGTGCTCGATCCGCAGGAGCGCGAGAAGCTCCCGTGCCCGCGCCTCCCGGCCGGTCCGGCGCGCGATCCGCATCGGGAGGAGCACGTTGTGGAAGCCCGAGAGGTCCGGCAGCAGGTTGAACGATTGGAAGACGAGGCCCATCCGGTGGAGCCGCATCCTCGTCACGTCGCGCTCGGGAAGCGTCGCAAGGTCGGCCCCGTCGAGGAGGATGCTTCCCGTCGTCGGGCGGTCGAGCCCCGCGAGAAGATGGAAGAGCGTGCTCTTCCCCGACCCGCTCCGGCCCTTCACGAGGACCAGATCGCCCTTCTCGATCGCGAGCGAGAGGTCGCGGAGGACCCAATGCGCGCCGTCGTACGTCATGCCGACGTCGCGCGCCTCCAAGAGCGGCACGCCGCCGAAAGCGCGCCAGGGCTAAATATACGCTCTCCCTTGGAGCCGCCATGCGGTTGCCGTGGGGGATCGCGCTCACGATCGACGCGCGCGCGGCCTTCGCGACCCTCGGCGTCGCCGCGTGCGTCGTCTTCCTCCTTGCAAGCTTCGCCGCGGTCGGCGGGCTCCGCTCCGCGCAGGAGGTCTTGGGCGAGCGCTTCGTCTCGGACGAGGCGTTCGCCTGGCGCGGCGACCCGATGACGTCCACGTTCCCGGAGGCGGAGCTACCGGCGGTCCCGGCGCCGATCCTCCTTCGCGTGAAGGAGGCGACCGCGGACGGCGTCGACGTGCTCGTCGTCGAGGCCCGGGGCCCCGGCGCCGCGACCATCCCCGAAGGCTCCGCCGAGGCGGGCCTCGGCGCGCTGCTTTCACTGGGGGCCGGCCCCGCGAACGTGTCCGCCGCCGGTCCCCCGGCCGAGCTCCGGGTCCTCGGCGAATCGGGCGCCCGGTGGATCCCGTTCGACGGCCTCCACGTCTCGAGCGCAGACTTCGGACGCGTCGCCTCGGTCCCGGCCGGCTCGTGGTCGGCCGCGTACTTCCCGACCCTCTCGGACGATGCGCGACGCCTGCTCGCCGCGCACGGATTCGAGGCGGGACCCGCCCTCGGGATCGTGCCCTTCTTTCAGGCGGGTTCGGTCGAGGTCGCGGACAGCCTTTGGGTCGTCGTCGC
>JBQTJL010000176.1:0-1573 GCA_052387135.1 Methanobacteriota archaeon
GTCCTCAAGACCCGGACACGCTACCATCACGAAAGGCCCCTCCCGTTGGCTCGGAAGCGGGCAGACCTAGCCCGTCTCGCCGCCACGCCACCGGAACCTATTTGCGTTTCATAGGAGCGAGGACCCCCGGCACGTAGGGGCGAGCCTCAAGCGAGACGATGCAGTTTCCACCGGCGCTTTTGCCGCAGGCAAAAGGGCCGCGTCGAACGGACCCATCAAACGCGACGTCACGTACCGCGTGTCCTTGATCGGGCGGGGCACCTTTCCGGGGATGAGCTACGGCGATATGAGCTTCGCGGGATGAGCTCCGCGGAATGAGCTCCGCGGAATGAGCTCCGCGGAATGAGCTTCGCGGAATGAGCTTCGCGATGTGAATTTTGTGATATGCTACGAGCAGCGGGCTATGGTTAGCGCCCCGTTCCAGCTGCTCAACTCGAAGCGTGAATTATCGACCGGGCCGAATGACCAACACGGCGTGAACGTTCAAGCGGGCGTAGGCGCGTCCGGGGTCGGGTGGTCTGCGTGAAGGCGTCGAGGTTCTCGGCCAAAGAGCAGCGGGACATCGTGCTTGCGTTCGTGTCCGGCAAGACGAAGGCGGTCGAGATCTGTCGGGAGCACCAGATTACGCCGACGACGCTTTACCGCGGGAAGGAGACGTTCCTCGAGGCGGGCCTTCGGGGCCTCGAGGGCGATGGGCCGTCTGACCGGGAGACGACGCTGGAGCGCGAGAACGAGCGGTTGAAGTCCGCCATCGGGGATTTCGCGTACGCGAACTTCCTGCTAAAAGGGGGGCGTCCGCCGTCCACCGGAAACACAGGCGGGAGAACGTGAGAGCGCTCGTGCACCGGCGACGGACGAGCGTCCGGCGGGCCCGCGAACTCCTCGACGTGCCGAGGCGGACGTACTACTACGAATCGCGTCTCCGACGTCCGCGACCGGTCGATCCGCGCGTTCGGCGCGCCGTCCGCGCCGTCTGCAAGCAACGGCCCTCGTTCGGGTATCGCCGCGTGACCGCGATGCTGCACAGGGAACACGAACTCGACGTGGACGAGAAACGGGTCCGCCGCGTCATGAAGCTCGAAGGCCTCACGCTCGCGTCAGGGTTCTCTCCCCCAAGAAAACGCGTCCCCTTGCACCCGGGACGCCAGATCACGGACAAGCCCGACGAGGCCTGGCAGATGGACTTGAAGTACATCGACTGCGGCCGCGACGGCAAGGCGTTCCTCCAAAGCATCACGGATTGTTGTACCGGCGAATGGCTCGGCTACACGTTCTCCCGATCCTGCGGAGCCCGGGAAGCCTGCGAGGCGCTCGAACGCGTCGTGATCGAACGGTTCCCGGGCGCGGGACGCGCGCCCGGGACCAAACTCAGGGTCGACAACGGGACCCACTACCGCGCCTTCCGCTTCGTCGAGACCGCCAAGGTCCTCGGCTTCGACCTGGAACACATCCAGATCAGGACACCCGAGGACAACGGCTGCATCGAGTCCCTCCACGCCAACCTCGACCGCGACTACCTCAACCTCGAGATCTTCCGAGACTTCGACGAAGCCGACGACCACATCCGACGGAT
>JBQTJL010000177.1:0-4393 GCA_052387135.1 Methanobacteriota archaeon
GTTCGCCGGCCCCGACCCGCACGAGGTCGCCCTCGGCGACCGAGGCCGCGGGGACGACGGTCTCGGCGCCGTCCCGGACCCGGCGGGCGGTCGGGGGCTGCAGGTCGAGGAGTTTCGCGACGGCGTCGCGGGCCTGGTGCCGCATGCGGTGCTCGAGCGCGCGTCCGGCAAGGAGGAACCCGAGGACGAGCGCGCCCACGTCGAAGTAGTACGTCTGGCCGGGCGCGGAAAGGAGTTCGGGCCGGACGACCTCGATCGCCCCGAACAGCCACGCTGCGGTGGTGCCCAAGGCGACGAGCGAGTCGACGTTCGGCGCGCGGGCCGCGACCGCATGCCGGAGGCCAAGGTAGAACGGCAGGCCGGCGTACGCTTGCACGACGGTGCCGACGGCAAGGAGCACGTATCCCAGCGTGGGCTCGGAAAGGAGCGGAAGGCGGGCGAGCACGAACAGGGCCACGCCGGCTCCGAGCGCGGCGATGGCGCGTCGCCTCGTGGCGGCCGCCTCGCGTTCGGGGGCCGTGAAGCGGCGGAGACAGTCGTCGCTGCAGAAGAGGTAGGTGTTGCCCCGGATGAGGATCCGCGGCGTCCCCGACCGGTCCTGCACGAACATGCCGCAGACGGGGTCGGTCGGCATCGGCCGGGGCTAGGCGGGGGCGCCTCAAGGGTCTTTCCATTTGTCCCGGGGCCTAGGGGAGGGCCGGCGCTTCGAGAGGCGGCAGGGCCGCCGGGGACGGGATCGCTTCCACGGCCTCGGGCGAAGGCCGACCCGCGTCGTCGAGGAGGCCCGCCGCGCGGAGGCGCCCGATCGCGCCTGCGACCGTCGTCTTCGGGAGCCCCGTCGCGTGGACGATCTCCACGAGCCGGGCGCCCGGGCGGCGCGACAACTCGGCGACGACGCGCCGCGCGACCGGGGATCGAAGGACGACGTGCGCCACCTTCTCGGCGTCCGAGTAGCTCCCGCCGTTCTTGTAGTAGTGGAGGCGGCCGCCGACGCGTGCACTCGCGATGAGCCCGTATTCGGAGAGCACGTCGACGTGGTGGAGAATCGTCCGCCGGTCGACGCCGACCGCGCGCGCAAGTCCGCCGGCCGTGATCCCCGGCCGGTCGAGGATCGTGGAATAGACGGCGCGTCGGGTGTCGCCCACGAGCACGTGTTCGCGGGTGAGACGCCGGAAGAGCGAGAGGAGGGGCGGGACGAGCGCGGCGCCTCCGACGAGAAGGATCGGGAGGAGGTCGCGGGCCTTGGGCAGCCATTCGGCAAGCGGCGTCGTGGCGGGCGTCGACACGCCGAACCCCATCGAGCGGAGGCCGAACCGAGGGCCTTCGGGCCCTCCGAAGTCGCCGGGGACGCCGGGGCCGAGTCGCGGGTCCGCCGCGTGAAGGACGAGCCTCGGGACCGCGGCCCCGCGCCCGCCGGTCGAGGTCCCGGCGTCGCCCGCAAGGGCGTGGGCCGGATGCGGCGACCGACCGGTCCCCGCGCCGGTAGGCACGTCGGGGATCGGAGGCAAGGGGGGGAACGGGGGGATCGTCAGCGGGTCGGCCGGGGGCGGTCCGACCGGCGGCACCGCCTCCGCGACCGGACCCGCCGCGGCGAGGAACGTGAGGTCCGCCCGACCGGGGGATTCCGTCTCGGGGGGCACGCTCCCGAAGGCCGGCGGCGTCTGCGTGGCGTTCTCGACCTCGCCCCAAGGGACCGAATCCGGGCCGGGGGCGCCATCGAGGCAGGAGGGCCCGCCCACGCCGGGGACCTCGGTCGGGAGACCGATGCCGTTCTCGGGCGTCGCCCGGGCGGGCACCGCAAGGAGGGCCACGGGAAGCCGCGAGAGGACGCGCGGGACGGTCTCGTGGATCCGGTCCGTGATCCCGTTCGCTTCCGCCTCGATGCGCCCGCGCCAGGTCTCGATCGTCGTGGTCGCCTCGTCGAGCCTTTCCTCCGCTTCGTCCCGCACGTCGTCGACCTCGTCTTCCGGCGCGAGGCCGCAGCCGAAGGTCCCGTTCGCGTCGGAGGGACTCGAGGCGACGAGAAGGACGATCAAGATGGACACGTTGCGCAGAGCGGCGACCGCCCGCAAGACCCGCATGCTCCCGGGAAGCCGTGCCTCCGAGGGGAGTTATAGGTTGTGGTGCGCGTACGTGGAAGCGGGAAAAAAGGCTTTAAGAGCGTTTTCGGGCGAGCGCGGCGGCCGCGGCGAGCGCGGCGAGGACGACGGGCAGGCCCACGGACGACGTCCCGGTCGCGTCGGGGGGCGGCGGGCCGCCCGGCGGCGCCCGGAACGGGCGCGGCTCCGGGCCGGATTCCCCGCGAGAGGCGGCGGTGACGATGGTCGCTTCCATGCCGGCGGCCCGGTGGACCTCGCACCAGACGGCGACGGTCCCCGATGAACGGGGCGCAAACGACAGCGCGGTCTCGTTCCCCGGCTCGAGGAACCCCTCTTTCGGCGCGACGAGGTCATGGGGCGGGCCGAGGTGGAAGTTGTGCGCGACGGTCCCCGTGTTCTGGATCCGGAACGTGACGTCGTCGCCTTCGCGGAGTCGAAGGGACGGTTCGCCGTCGCCGAACCGGATCTCGAACGCGTTGCTGTCGCTCCAGAGCTCGACCCGCTCCTGCCGCTGGGCCGAGACCAGATGCGAGGCCGCAAGGGCGACGGCGAAGGCGAAGGCGAGGGCGGCGACGAGGAAACGGATCCGCATTCGATCCGTGCCTTTTCCGGAGGCGCACCGCTCTTAAGGGACCCGCCGCTGCAACCGCCGATCGACGAGATCGGCGATCCGGCGGGGGGCGACCGCGCCGCGCTCGGTCACGATGCGGCGGATGAGGCGGGCCGGCGTCGCGTCGAAGACGGGGTTCAGGACCCGGACCCCGGGAATCGCGCGGGGCCCTCCGACCTCGGCGACATCGCGCTCCTCGATCGCTACGTCGGCGCCGGTCCGGGCGCGGCGGTCGAGCTTGAAGGTCTCCG
This sequence comes from Methanobacteriota archaeon, assembly GCA_052387135.1. Classification (GTDB taxonomy): domain Archaea; phylum Thermoplasmatota; class SW-10-69-26; order JACQPN01; family JBQTJL01; genus JBQTJL01. The sequence continues at coordinate 2,961 of JBQTJL010000177.1, forward strand.
CGCACACGTAGACCGGCACGCCCTGCTCCCGGGCCACGATCGCGACCTGCCGCGTCCCGATCTTGTTCACGACGTCTCCGTTCTGCGCGATCGAGTCGGCGCCGACGACGACGGCGTCGACCTCCGGCATCACGGAAGCCACGGCGCTGTCGATGAGCAGGGCGACCGGGACGCGGGCCTTCGCGAGCTGGCGGACCGTGAGGTGCCCCTGGAACCAGGGTCGGCTCTCCGTCGCAAGGGCGCGCGCGACGCGGCCCCGGCGGCGACCCTCGACGAGGACTTGGAGCGCCGCCTGGCTGTTGCAATGGGTGAGGCAGACCGACGCCTTGCCAAGGAGCCGGACGCCGTGCCGCGCCATCGCGGACCGGGCCGCGAGGCTCTCGCGCTCGAAGCGGGCGGCCTCGGCGGCGACGCGGCGCGACAGGGCCCTCGGGGTGGGCGAGGGGGACGCCGCGGCGGCCATCACAAGGTCGATCGCGTTCCGGAGCGAGACGGCGGTGGGCCGGGTCGAAAGGAGGCGCCGGGACGCTGCGGCGAGCCGGCGCCGGAGCGCCGGGACCGACCCGTCGGCCTGCGCTTCCGCCTCGGCGGCCAGGGCGCGGGCCGCGTGCCGCGCGATCTCCGCGGCCCCCCGGACCTTCATGGTCTCGATGTCGCGTGCCGCTTTTTCGACCGTCACGCTGGCCCGAAGGCGGGCCCAGCCCGTGAAGCTTGTGAGATTGCGCCCGCTGAAGAGGAGAAGGATGGCCCCGTCGAAAGAAACCGAGGTGTTGCCGTACCCGTGAAAATCATCGCCGGGGCCAGTTGCTGGTGCACGCCCGATGCGTGCAACACCGCCTTGGCAGGAGGATATAAAGGGTTTCTGGCGAGTTTCTATTCGAACGGCCTCCTAAATATCAAACATTTATAAAGAAACAGGGCTACGGGGAGCGCGATGGAGCTTCGAATCGACGGGTGGCGCGGCAACTACCGGTTCGCGGCCGCCCACATCATCCCGGGACACCCGACCTGCGGGCGGATCCACGGGCATACCTACGCGATCTCGCTCACGATCCACGGCCGGCAGGGCGAGCACGGCTTCATCATGGACTTCAACGACGTGAAGCGGGCGCTGTCCGGTGTGATCCAGAGCCTCGACCACAAGTTCCTCCTTGCGGCAAAGTCCGCGGACATGCAGGTCCGGATCGGCGCGGAGACGATCGAGTTCGGGTTCGGCGGCAAGCGCTATGTCCTACCCGCGTCGGACGTCGAGGCGCTTCCGATCGAGAACGCCTCGGCGGAGGACCTCGCGAACCACGTCGCGGACCGGCTCCTCGGCGGCACGACGTTCCCGGCGACCGTGGACCGCGTCGACGTCGGCGTGCACGAGGGCTACGGGAAGAGCGCGTGGACGAGCCGGCGGGTGACCGTCTGAAGGCGGTCGCGCTCCTTTC
>JBQTJL010000178.1:0-3666 GCA_052387135.1 Methanobacteriota archaeon
CCGGCTCGTCGCGTGGACCACGATCGCGACCGCCGAGACGGCGAGAGCGCCGCGGATCCTCGGCATCCGTCCGTCGAAGAACGCGCGGGCGGCGACGAAGACCGGCACGGCGAAGCCGGCGAGGTTCACGGCGAACACGACGGCGCCTTCGCGCCACACGGGCACGTGGATCCCCGCGACGAGCGGCGCGATGAAGAGGACGAGCACGACCTCGAACAGCGTGAAGCCCACGGACCGGAACGACTCGATCACGACGTAGAGGACCACGAACGCCGCGAGCGCAAGGAACATCCCAAGGAGGAACGGCGCCTCGGCGACGATTGGTGCCACCGGCCTAGGACGATCGGACCGCGTCGCCGAAGGCGGACGTGCTTGCCTGCTTCCTCCAGAGGTAGAACTGGACGAGGACGAGTGCCAGCATCACGAGCGAGCAGACGAAGGCGAAGACGCCGACGCCCACGGCATCGAACCGGTCCCCGATGATGCCGACCGCGGGCGGCCCGAGGATGAACCCCAGCGAGACGACGAGGCTGTACACCCCCATCGTGACGCCGGTGTGCGCTTCGTGCCCCACGTCGGCAAGGCCCGCGAGCGCCGAGGGCCCGAACGCGAGCGCGGCCGCGGTGAAGACGAGGAGGAGCGGCCACAGGGCAAGGAGCGAGTCGGCCACCGCCGAGGAGGGGCCTTCGGCGCCGAGGATCGCAAGGAGCGCGGTCGTCGTAAGGCCCACGAAGCCGATCGCGCCGACGATCATGATCGGGGCGCGCCCGAACCGGTCCGAAAGGCGCCCGAACACGATCTGGGTCGCAAGGAAGATCGCGCCGATCACGATGACGACCCCGATGAGCTCCGTATGGGTGAGGGGGGCCGCGGCCGCGGCTTCGGCGGCGCCTTCGGCGACGCCGCCCTCGGTGTCCGCCGAAAGGAACGGGAGGAACGTCATGATGCTCGAGAGGATGATGAACACGATGAGCCACGGGATCGTGACGAGTACTACGCGCGGGTTCGTCGCGACGTGGCGCACCGCGGCAAAACCCACGTGCGCCTCGGACACCTTCGGCTCCTTCGGCTCGCGGACGTAGAAGAAGCAGTAGGCGAAGCCCAACACGGCGAGGGTCCCGGAGATCCCGAACGCCCACGGGAGGTCCTCCGGCGGAAGGGCCTCGACGAGGAGGAGCCCCGCGATGAAGCCGATCATGTACCCGAAGACGTTCGCGAAGTCGAACGCGCCCATCTCGCGACCCCGCGAATCGGGCCGGGCGTAGTCCGTGACGAGCGTGAGGCTCGAGACGAGGATCATCGTCGAGGCGACGCCCAGCAGGAAATTGATGAGCGCGAGCCCGATCGGCTCTTGGGTCAGGACGACGAGGTACCGCGAGACGCCCCCGAGGAGAAGCCCGCCGAGCAGCATCCCCCGCCGCCCGTACCGGTCGATGAAGACGCCGACGAGGAGGACCGTGAGAAGCTCGGCGAGCGGGGCCGCCGAGACGAGGATCCCGTACTGGAAGCGGCTCCCCACGTCGACGTACCGGCTGAAGGCGACGAGCGAGATCCCGAAGGCGGTCCGGATGAAGAAGATCGCGATGTAGAGCCCGAACAGGACCTGGAGGTAGCTCGAACGGAGCCGCCGCGCCTGTTCGACGGGGTTCAGCGACGAAAGGTCCGGAAGCTTCGGGCTCCGGATCGGGATCCGACCGCGCAACGCTCGCGGATGCCCCACGGCCTTATATAGATAGTTTGGGTTGGAGAGCCGTGGCTTCGCTCCTCCTCGACGAGCTCGTGCGCCGCCTCCTCCGAGGCGAGGCCCGCACGCCGGACGAGGTGCACCGGCTGAAGCTCACCCTCGCGCGGAGCCTCCGGGTCGCCGACCTTCCCTCGAACGCGGACGTGCTCGCGCACGCCGGCGAGGCCGCGCGGGACCGGCTGCTTCCGGTGCTTCGCACGAAGGCGACGAGGAGCCTCTCTGGCGTCGCGGTCGTCGCGGTGATGACCGGCCCGTCGGGCTGCCCGCACGGCCGCTGCACCTTTTGCCCCGGCGGCGTCGCATGGGACTCGCCGGAAGGCCGGCGTGACACGCCGCAGTCGTACACGGGCCACGAGCCGGCGGCCCTCCGCGGCGCGGCGCACGGCTACGATCCGTTCGAGCAGGCGCGGGGCCGCCTCGCTCAGCTCCGCGAGACCGGGCACGCGGTCGACAAGGTCGACGTGATCGTGATGGGCGGGACGTTCCCGGCGCGCGGCCTCGACCACCAGGAATCGTTCGTGAAGGGGATCTTCGACGCCCTGAACTCCCATGGTGGCGAGCCGCAGCGAGCCGCCAGCTTGGAAGCCGCCCAGGAACGGAACGAGGAAGCGCCGTCGCGGTGCATCGGCCTCACAATCGAGACGAAGCCCGACTGGTGCTTCGAGCCGCACGTCGCGGCGATGCAGCGGCTGGGGGGCACCCGTGTCGAGATCGGCGTCCAGACGACGCACGACGACGTGCTCGCGGCGACGCACCGCGGGCACGACACCAAGGACGCGATCCGCGCGACGCGCGTCGCAAAGGACGCCGGCCTCAAGGTCTGCTACCACATGATGCCGGGACTCCCCGGCTCAGGCCCGGAACGGGACCTTGCCGCGTTCGACCGGATCTTCGACGATGCCGACTTTCGCCCGGACATGCTGAAGATCTATCCCACCTTGGTGGTCCCCGGCACGCCCCTCTTCGAGTCGTACCAGCGCGGGGAGTACCGGCCGTACTCGACCGACGAAGCGGCGACCCTCATCGCCCGGATTAAGGAGCGGGTCCCGGAATGGGTCCGCATCCAGAGGATCGACCGCGACATCCCGTCCCACCAGATTGCCGCGGGCGTCACGAACCTAAACCTTCGCGAGATCGCGGTCGCGAAGATGACGCGGCCCTGCCGCTGCATCCGATGCCGCGAGGCGGGCCACGCGTTCCGCCGGTCCGCCCGACGCGCGGTCCGCCTCGACATCGTCGAGCGCGCCTACGACGCCTCCGGCGGCATGGAGACGTTCCTCTCCTTCGAAGATCCAGACACGGACGTCCTCGCCGCCTTCGCGCGACTCCGCTACCCGTCCGATGCCCCCTGGCGCCCCGAGGTCGAAGGCGCCGCGATCGTCCGGGAACTCCGCGTCGTGGGCCTCGAGGTCCCGATCCACCAATCGCCGGGGGCATCGCAGGCGTTGCAGCACCGGGGACTCGGACGCCGCCTCATGACGGAAGCCGAGGGCCGCACCCGCGACGCCGGCTACGACCGGCTCGTCGTCACGAGCGGCGTCGGCGTCCGCCCCTACTACGCGAAGCTCGGGTACCGGCGCGAGGGACCCTACATGGCGAAACGCTTGACGTGATGTGTGATGGGTGATACGCGGTTTCATCACCCATTACCCATCACGGGAAAGCGTCACTCGTAAAGGTGCCACGCGGCCATGGTGAGATGGCGACGGAAGAGGTCGGACACGTCCGCGAGCTCGTCTTTGAGCGGCCGGACGGCGAACGCCGCGCCGACGCTCCGCGCGACCGCGGCGGCCGGCCGCTGCAGCTCCTCAGGGAGCCGCACGCCAAAAACGAGCGACCCGCCATAGTAGACCGTAGCGCGCGGCCGCCTCACGTCGTCCTCCACGAAACCGACCCCCGCCGGCGGCTCGTGCGTAGGCCGC
>JBQTJL010000179.1:0-4042 GCA_052387135.1 Methanobacteriota archaeon
GTCGTGAAGCGTCCCTCCGGAAAACCCCTCGTGAAGGCCGGCATCATGGCGGAAGGCGAAGCCTTGGTCGTCGCCGAGAACCTTGCGGCGACGATAGTCGGCGACGAGCCCCGCGCGACCTTCGACGGACGCGGCGGGTGCTTCCTCGAGGTGGGCGGCGGGCACGCCGTCGAGGTCGCGGGCGAGTTCTACGCGCGGCCCGACCCGCGCGTCTCCGTCGGGACGCCCTCCGCCGCCGCGCTCGAAAAGAAGCGGACGTTCGAAGCCGAACGGTTGCGGCGCTGGTTCGGGCCGACCCTGTAGCGCGACGGCTGCAGCAGAATGACGACGGACATCGCAGCATTCGAAAAATGTCCCACAACCGCCCTATAGACGGCAAGCGGAGAGTGTGGTGGACGTGACGCAATGACGATGACGAGGACCGGGCGCGCCGGGACGCACGTCGACCCACCACCGCTCTTCCCGGCGCATCCCCGGCCCCTCCCGCAACCGCCCCCCGCCCCCTCCCCTCCCCATCCGGGCGCGCGCGAAGCGCGTCCGGGTCGCACGGGGGCCTTCGTCACTCCTTGATCCCGAGCGCCTTCTTTGCCGACGGGAAGTCGTCGACCCCGATGATCAGGTCGCCCCGCTTCGAGCCGGGGGACGCGCCGCCGAAGACGAGCTCGATGTTCACGCCCCGCGCGGAGAGCTTCGCGCATGTGTCCGCGAGCGCGCCCGGCCTGTGGTCCATCGAAAGCCGGAACGCATAGAGGATCTGGACCGGGTGCCCTTCCGCCTCGAGGATGTCGAGCCCCTTGTCCACGTCCGAGACGAGGAACCGCGCGACGCCGATCTCGCTGTGCGTGTCGACCGTGAGCGCTTCGATGTTCACGCCGGCGTCGCCCAGCGCTCGCGCGACGTCCGCAAGCGCCCCGGGGCGGTTCATCAACGCGACCGACAAAAGGCGCTCCGTGACGAGGGTGTGCTCCATCCGCTCACGCGAGACCCGAGATGGAGGGACCGAGGTTAAGGTTTTCTCGGGGACCGGGGAGCCGCGCTACCCAAAGTCTTTTAAGGCCCGTCGGCCGCTCCTTTCGCGATGGCGTCCCGGGGCGGGTTCGTTGCCGCAAGCATCGTCGTTCTGTCCGGTTGTCTTTCGGCCGCCCCCGACGACGCCGTGTCGCCGGCAGGCGGCGCGCCGCCGCTCTCGGCGATCGTTCTCTCGCCGAAGCTCCCGCTCGAGCGGATCCTCGAACAGGTCCCGATCCCCGCCTCCGACGGGATCCTTCTCGACTCGTGGGTGTATCGGCCCGACACGGACGACCCGGTCCCGGTGATCGTGATCGATTCGCCCTACTGGAAGAACCTCGACCCGCCCGCGGACGCCGACGGCGGCAACGAGTTCTCGAAATGGTTCATCGACGAGATGGTCCCCCGGGGATACGCCGTGGTCTTGAAGAGCGTCCGCGGCACCGGCGCGTCGCAAGGCTGCTTCAACCTCGGAGGCCTCCGCGAACAACAGGACGGCTACGAGACCGTCGAGTTCTTCGCGGGGGAGCCGTGGTCCACCGGAAAGGTCGGCATGATCGGGAAATCCTACCGGGGCACGACGACGAACCAGGCCGCGATCACGACGCCTCCGCACCTTGTCACGATCGTGAGCATCGCCGGGATCAGCGAGTGGTATCGGTACATGTTCAAGGACGGCGTCGCGTACCCCTTCGGGCCCATCTTCCCGACCTACTACCAGGCCGAGATCCAGAGCTGGCCCCCGGCCGACCCCACCGATATCGAACAGCTCCTCCTCGGGCCGGACCGGGTCGCGTGTCCCGATCTCCCCACGAACGTCGGCGAGGGCGCGGCGACCGGGGCCCGCGGCGACTACGACGCGTATTGGCAGGAGCGCGATTTCCTCGCGAAGGTCGGGAACATCCAGGCCTCGGTCTACATCGTCCACGGTCTCCAGGACTGGAACGTGAAGCCGGACAACATCGGCCTCTTCTACGACGCGATCCCGTCGAAGAAGCGGATGCTCCTCGGGCAATGGGACCACAGCTACCCGAACCGGATCGACTGGCCGCTCGAACTCATCGCCTGGTTCGACCAGGAATTGAAGGGAATCGAGAACGGGCTCGACCGGCGCCCGGCCGTCGAGATCGAAGACAACACGGGCCTCTGGCACGTCGAGGACGAGTGGCCTCCCGCGCGCGCGGTCCCCACGCCGCTCTACCTCGATCTCGCGGACGGCACGCTCGAAGCCGTCCCGGCCGACGCGCCGTCTTCGGTCCCGTTCATCGACAACCCGGGCCTTTCGCCGGACCCGCGGGGCGGATCCACCGCGAACTTCGTCGTCTTCTCGACGCCGGAGCTTCCGGCGGACCTTCGCGCCTCCGGGATCCCCGAGGTCGTCCTCTTTGCCGAGACGGACCGACCGTCCACCCATTTCGTGACGCTGCTCTACGACGTCGACCCGACCGGCGAATGGACCGAAGTGAACCGTGGGTTCCTCAACGTCCGGCACCGGGAAGACCTCCGGCAGGGCGCACCGGCCGAGCCGGGAAGGGTCTACGAGCTCCGGTTCTCGATGTATCCCGCGGACCACGTGTTCGCGGCCGGCCACCGCGTCGGCCTCGTCGTCGCATCCTCGGCGCCCGACTGGGTGATCTCGGACGCGACGGCCGCGCGGAACACGATCCACGCCGCCTCCGACCGGGCCTCCTCGATCCTCCTCCCCATTGTCGCCGACGTGACGCCGGAATCGCCGGCGCCGGCCGAGATGGACTTGAAGGACGTCCCGGGGAACTGACATGCGCGGAACGCTCTTCGTAGGGATCGTGCTCGTGGTCGTGCTCGTGTCCGGATGCCTCGGCGAGAGCCGCGAGGCGGGCGCACCCGTCGTCCCGCAGGAGTCGGGACCCGTCGAGGTCCCGGACGCGCCGACCGCGGAGGCGCCACGGCTCTCCGAGGCGCCGGCGCCGCTTCCCGACCTCGTCGCATACGGGAAGTGCCGCCAATTCCACACCTTCTTCGTCGCGCCCGCCGCCTTCTTCGAGGAGCAGGCGCTCCCCGAGGGCTGGAAGGTCGCGCGCGAGGACAGCGATCCGACCGGGCAGAACGCGCTCGTCTACGTCTGGGTCTCCTCGTGCCCGCAGGCGCTCGTCTCCGGCCCCGCCGTCGTGGTCGACGCGGGCACCGTGTCCGAGTTCTGGGCCGGCGTCGAGGTCGTGCCGGACGAGGCCCACACGACGAAGGACGCCATCCTGCACCTCCTCGTCCTCGGGGCCGCCGTGCAGGCCGAACCGGTCCTCGCGAAGTTCTCCGAATGGGGCTTCGGCGGACTCGTGCGGGAAGGCACGGTCGCGATCGACGACTATCCCGTGCCCGGCGTCCGGGCCTCGCGGACGACGGTCCGGGACGAGTTCGGCGAGTACGGCCTCTTCACGACGGTCCAGCCCGCGGGCGGCGACGTCGCCGGCGGCACGATCCGGGTCTTCGCGGTCGCAGACGGGGCGCTCGTCGGCGACGTCTCGTACACGTGGCCGACCTGGACCGACCACGGCACCGGCGCGGCCGAGCTCACGTTCGTCGGCGACTTCCTCTCGGGCCCGCCCGTCTCGTCGACCGGGCTCGCGCACGAAGTGAGCGAGGTCGACGTCACGTGGGTGTCGAACCTCGTCGTTCCACCGGAAACCACGCCCGAAGATTGACGCGTCCGTCGTCCATCCCTTCGTCGTGGCCGTACGGACCCTCGCCGACCCGGACGCGGAGACCGCCGCGCGCTTCCTCCGCCACCACGTCCCGGGCCACCTCGTGCAGGTCTTCGGCGCGTGCACCGTCCTCTACGAAGGCCGCGCCTCCTCGACCCTCGGCGACGGCGAACGGATCCTTCTCTTGAAGCCCGACGGCGCCCTCCTCGTCCACCAGGCGCACGGCGTGAAACCCGCGAACTGGCAGCCGCCCGGGACCGCGTTCGCCTTCGAGGTCGAGGTGGGCGCCCGCGTCGTGACCGGGCTCCCCGCACAGCCCCGGGCGCTCGGCCGCGTCCGGGTGCACGAGGTCCCCC
>JBQTJL010000180.1:0-6104 GCA_052387135.1 Methanobacteriota archaeon
GTTCGTCGAGGCCGCCATCCTCGGCTTCTCGTTCGCGGTCGCGCTCCGCCACGCGATCCTCTACGTCGTCTCGGACAACCGGCACTTCCGGACCGCCCTCGTGGCCCTGTTGCCCTACCTCGTCTTCCTCGTGCTCTTGAACCGCCACTTCCCCTTCGGCGACGCGGAATGGGTCCTCGCGATCCTCCTTCCGGCGACCTTCCTTTCGCCGCTCGTCTTCTTCATCTTCGTCTTCGACGCGCCGCTTGAGCGGAACTTCGGCGCCTCGGCCTCCGAGATGTTCCGCTACTACCTCGACCACTTGACGACCGGCAGCATCCGGGGCGAGGAGATCATCGAGCGGTTCGCGGACCGCATCCAGGCGCAGGTCGGGGTCCTTGCGTTCCGGAAGAAGGACGGCTCCGTGAAGGCCGTGATGGCCGTCCCGGCCGTGCATCCGGGCCCGATCGGCGCGCTCGGCGGCTCCGACCTTCCGTCGAAGATCGCAAGCGAGGTCAAGGTCTGCCGGTTCGTGCTCGTCCCGCACGGTGCCGCGACGCACGACTTCAACCCGGTGTCGACGCGCGAGGTCGAACGGCTGGGACTTGCCGTGCGGCAGGCGCTGGACAAGGTCGTCTGGGAGGCCGGTGGCTCCGAGGCGGTCCGCGTCGAAGGCGACCTCACGGTCACGGCCCAGTACTTCGGGACCGGGGCGCTCCTTACGTACACCTCGTGGCCCGAGGCGTTGGACGACGTCGACTTCGGGGTAGGCCGCGCCGGCACGCTCTCGGCCCGGATCGGGGGGGCCCGGGACGCGATCTTCATCGACTGCCACAATTCCCTGAAGCCGGCGGCTGGGGCCGTGTACCCGTGCACGCCCCGGGCGCTCCGGATCGAGGCCCTCTGCCTCGAAGCGTCCCGGAAGGCCGCGGAGCGGCGCGGCGACGAGATGGCGGTCGGCGTCGCGGCGGACCGCGATACGTTCGGGCGGGACGAGCTCATCGGTGCCCAAGGCCTCCAAGTCGTCGCGACCCGCATCCTTGGGAAAACCCACGCGTACGCGCTCTGGGACGGGAACAACATGCTGCCCGAGTGCACGCGGGTCGTCCAAGACCGGTGCAAGGACCTCGTCGACTCGTTCGTCGTCATGACGACGGACAACCACAGCGTGAACGCGGTCGCGGGCGGCTTCTCCCCGATCGGCCGGCGCGTCTCGCACGAGCGGGTCGCCGAGGCGACCCGGAAGACGCTCGAGGAGGCGCTCTCCGACATCGAGCCGGTCGACGTCGCGCTGGAGACCGTGAGCGTCGACGACTTCCGCGTCTTCGGTCACCACAAGACGGCGATGCTCACGGGCGCGATCAACGTGATGACGAACCTCTTGGGCAAGCTCGTGATCGCGACGGTCATCGTCCAGTTCCTCGCGGCGGCGATCGTGTTCTTGGTTGCGAGACAGGCGGGCGCCTGACGGAATCATATCGAAACGTTGATACTTCTCGGGGAGCGATTCCGGACCGGGATGCACGTATGAAGTCACTTATCCGCGACGCCATGCTCCAGGCCGACGGGGGCCCCTCCGCGAAGACCGCACCCCCGACCGCGGCCCCGGCAAAGGGAGGCAACGCGGCGCAGGCGGACGCCGAGCTTTCGGCGCTCATCGACAGCACCGCGACGAAGATCAAGGTGATCGGCTGCGGCGGCGGCGGCTCGAACACGGTCTCGCGCCTTGCCGCAAGCGACGTCTCGGGCGTCGACCTCTTCGCGATCAACACGGACGCTCAGCATCTCCTCATGACGAAGGCGCCGAACAAGATCTTGATCGGCAAGCGCTTGACGCGCGGCCTCGGGGCCGGCTCGCTACCGCAGGTCGGCGAGGAGGCCGCCCGCGAGACCGAGACGCAGATCCGCGAGGCGATCTCCGGCGCGGACGTCCTGTTCCTTACGTGCGGCTTGGGCGGCGGCACGGGAACCGGCTCGGCGCCGGTCGTCGCCGACATCGCGCGCGAGCTCGGCATCCTCACGATCGGCGTCTGCACGCTTCCCTTCAAGGTCGAAGGCCCGATCCGGATGGAGAACGCCGAGGCGGGCCTCGCGCGCCTCCGCGACACCGCGGACACGACGATCGTGATCCCGAACGACAAGCTCCTCGAGGTCGCGCCCCGGCTCCCGCTGAACGCCGCGTTCCGGGTCGCGGACGAGATCCTCGTGCGCTCGATCAAGGGCATCACCGAGATGGTGACGAAGGTCGGCCTCGTGAACCTCGACTTTGCGGACTTGAAGACGATCCTGAAGCGGGGGGGCGTCGCGATGATCGGCCTCGGCGAGTCCGACTCGGACCACCGGGCAAAGGACGCGATCCACGAGGCGCTGAACTCGCCGCTCCTCGACGTCGACATCAGCGAGGCTTCCGGCGCGCTGGTGAACGTCGTCGGCGGCGAGGACATGACGATCGGCGAGGCCGAAGGCGTCGTCGAGGAACTCTACCAGCGGATCAACCCGGACGCCCGCATCATCTGGGGCGCCGGCGTCGACCCCACGCTCGAGCGGTCCGTCCGCTGCATGGTCGTCTTGACCGGCGTAAAATCGAACCAGATCCTCGGGCCCGCGGTCCGCAGCGTCGCGGCGCCGGAAGGCCACGGGGGGAAGCGCGTGGGTGGCGTGGATTTCGTGATTTAGAGATACTTTTAAGACGCCTATCTGCCTGCAGGTGGCTGATGCCTGCGGGCCAAGAGTCCGGCTTCGTCGATCGCGCCTGGGAGGTCCAGCACAAGATCGAGGAGCGCGCGCGCCACGTCGGCCAGGGCCGCTACGGGCGCATCCTCAGGATGGCGCGGAAGCCGACCCAGGAAGAATTCGAGCGGACGACCAAGATCACTCTCATCGGGATGCTGCTCTTGGGCTACGTCGCCTTCATGCTCTGGCTCGTCTCCTCCTACTGGATCCCCTGCTTCTTCAACGGCGACTACACCATCCGCTGCTTCTTCGTCTCGGAGACCGCCGCGATGCTGTTTGGCGGCGCGCACGCGGTCGGCCTCGTGGCCCTCGTGTGGATCCTGCGCAGGAAATGAACATCGACCCGCGGATTCCGCGGGACCGCCGGGAAGGTTTTTGTCCCACTTTCGCCGAAGCAAGGATTCATTAGGGGACACGAGAATTTTGTCGGGATGGAGCCTGAGGAAGAACCCGACGCCGCACACGAGGCGCGCGAGCTCAAGGTCCGGCTTCCCCTATCGTATCATCTCCGGCTCCACCGGATCAAGGTCGTGAACCGCAAGCGAATGGCGGACGTCGTCCGCGAGGCGCTCGACCTGTACTTTGAGCGGTTCCCCGATTCGTCGCTCGCCGACCCGGACGCGCAGCCGCGGGGACCCATGCCGTAGACGACGTCCCAAGGGGACAAAGCCAGGAGGTCAGGAACCGCGACGGACGAGAACCGGCGCGCCGCCAATCGGTGCGGTGACCTTCATGGACGAGCCACGGGCGCCGGGTCTTGATCGCTGGTCGATGAGCTTCCAAGCCGCGGCGCCTCCGTCGGCGGCGGAGGGGCCCGTGCTGGAGACGGACGCGCTCGAGGTCCTTCGGGCGGCGGCACAGCCGCTCACCGCGGCGATCATCGAGGCCGCGATCCTACGGACGGCCTGCCCCACCGAGATCTCCGCCTTCGCGGCCGAGCACGCGCGAAGGCTCGAAAGCGAACTCCTTGAGGTACGGGACACGCTGCATTGCCTTGCGACGATCCTTCGCCTCCACGGGCGGTAGGGCGGTGGGGCCGTGCGGCGGGGCGTAGGTGGCACACCGCGGCCGTCGTCCATGCGACCGGCCCGCCCCATCGGCGTCTTTCCGTTTCCGAGGGGCTCATCGGGGGGCGACGCGAATGGTGGGTGGTGACGCGATGACGGCGCACCGGGACCGCTTGCTCGACATCTTCGACGGGCCGCCGCGGCCGTGCGGAGACCGGGTCATGAAGCTCTACCTTCCGGCCGAGATCCAGCTCCTCCTCCACCGCACCGCCATTCTCGAGGAACGTCGGATCTCCGAGATCGTCCGGACGGCGCTCGATCGGTACTTCGCGCGGCTCCCGGGAACGGAAGGTCCATCCCGATGAACGCACGCCGGGGGGCCCCTGTCACCCGCCCTCCGGCGCGCCCTCGCTCGCACGCAGACGGCCACCACGCCCTTTGTGTCGGCCGGCGCCTGTAAAGCGTTAAATAGGGCCCGAATGTTTGCTCCTCCCGTCCTTTCTGGTGACGCACATGCCCGACGATGAGAAAGGGGCCGAGACCGCCCCCGACAAGCTCGAGGTGAACGAGGGCATCTTCGCTCTGAAGACCACGATCAACCAAGAGCGCGCCGTCGCCCAGAGCCTCGTCCACAAGGCGAAAAAGGCGAAGATCCCGCTCTACGCGGTCCTTTCGCCGGCCGAACTCCGGGGCTACCTCATCGTCGAGACGGGCGACCGCATCGAGCTCGAGCGCGTGATCAAGGGCGTCCCCCACGCGCGAGGGCTCGTGAAGGGCGTGACGCGCGTCGAAGAGGTCGAGCACTTCCTCACGCCGAAGCCGTCCGTCGCCGGCATCGCGGAAGGCGACATCGTGGAGCTCATCTCGGGCCCGTTCAAGGGCGAGAAGGCCCGCGTGCAGCGGATCGACGAAGGAAAGGAGGAGATCACCGTCGAGCTGTTCGAAGCGGTGGTCCCGATCCCCGTCACGGTCCGCGGGGATCACGTGCGCGTGTTGCAGAAGAAGACGTGAGATGAGCTTCGCGATATGAGCGGGATATGAGCGGGATATGAGCGGGAAATGCCCGGCCCCGCCGCCTCGGCGACCTCATTTCGGCGACGAAGTCGCCTCATATCGCTCGCGGAGCGAGCCCATATCGACGCGTGGGACGTTCGAACCACGATTTCCGTTCGCTCCGAGAATCTTCATGTAGCTCGACGGCGACGGACGCGCGATGCTGCCACACCGGCTTCGCGATCTCCGCATCTGGTCCGAGGGTGTCGACCTCGCGAGCGCCGTATATCGCTCGACCGCGGAATGGCCGGCCGATGAGCGGTACGGGCTCACGGCCCAGATCCGACGGGCTGCCGTTTCCGTCCCAGCGAACATCGCGGAAGGACAGGGTCGCGGTACGCCTCGCGAGCGGGCCCGTTTCGCAGGGATCGCTCGGGGATCCGCCTACGAGGTCATCACTCTTCTTGAGGTGGCGCTTCGAGAAGGGACGTTGGACGAGGCGCGTGCGCGCGAGCTCCAGGCGCGCGCCACGAAGCTCGTGCTGCGGCTACACCGATTCATCGAAGCGATAACGGAAAAGAAGGCCCATATCGCGCCGTAGGCGCGCATATCGCTCGCCGTGCGAGCTCATATCGCGACCCGCGGGTCGCTCATAGCCGCCTACGCAAAAAGCCGGGACTTCTGTTTCATGTACTTCTGCGGGTCCGCCACGAACTGCTGCCGGCAGTCGGCGCTGCAGAAGTGCCGCGCCATGCCGTCGTACATGTAGCGCTCGGTCCACATCCGGATGTCGATGGATTTGCCGCATACGGGGTCGGTGGCCATGTGCATCCCGTGACGTGCATGCGGCGGCCCGCTTTTTTATGGTATCGCTTGATGGAAACTCCGGAAAGCGGCGATTGAGCCGGCCTACGAAGAAAGGAAGATAGGGGAAAGGAGACCGGAGTGATTGGCGGCGGTTCGCTCCATCCCCCCTTTCCCCTTTCCGCCTTTCCTAGAAAAATATATCAACAAGAACTGAGTCGCGTCCGCGATGACCGAGCGTTTCGTCGTCTTAGGCGACGGCATCGCCGGCGCGACCGCCGCAAAGACCCTCCGGGAGAAGCGCCCGGATGCGAAGGTCACGGTCATCACGGACGAGACCGAGCCCCTCTACAACCGGATCCTCATCAAGGAGTTCGCGAAGGGGAAGCTCGTGGAAGAGAAGGTGAAGATCCACGACCTTGAGTGGTACAAGGCGCGGAACATCGACCTCCGGCTGAACACGCGCGCGGTCGAGGTCCGCGAGAAGGACCACGAGGTGGTGCTCGCGACCGGCGAGGCCCTTCCCTACGACAAGGTGCTCGTCGCCCTCGGCGGGACCCCGAAACGGCTCTCGATCCCCGGCGCCGA
>JBQTJL010000181.1:0-9729 GCA_052387135.1 Methanobacteriota archaeon
CGCGGGCGTCAGGGTCGGCCCGCGTCGAAGCAGGCGTCCCAGGCCGGCTAGCAAGGCCCGGACGCTGCACGCCCGCGCCGGCCATGCCATTTTTCCCAGAGCCGTGGCGCGGGGCGCCCCGAAAGTCCCGCGGTCGCTGCGGCCCACGGCCCACGGCGAACGGCCCACGGGCTAGCGTGTGACCTTGAACGAATCGACCTGTTCCTTCAACTTGCGGGCCGTGGGGTCGGATTCGAAGTGCTTGCGGACCGGGTCCAAAAGCAGGTTCACGTACTTCGCGCACCCGTTCTTCGCGTCCATCGGGTGGAGCTTCCCCTCGACGAACGCGCGCTCGAGGTCGGCGTACGAGGCGAACTCGAGGTCGCCGCCGAACTTCGGCGGGCGTTCAATCTTCACGGTCGGGAACTTCTCGAAGATGATGTGCCGGTAGTATTCGAGGATCGGGTTCTCGGCGGCTTGCTTTTCCGGGCAGTATGCCTTCTTGACCTTCGCCGCGACCTGGTCCGGCGTGTCGGTCATGAAGATGGCCGAGTCGGGGTTCGACTTGCTCATCTTCATCGCGGTCGCGCGTTCTTCGGGGGTCGCGGTCGCCGAGGGCGGCGCCTGAAGCCCCATCAGCATGTGGTGCGAGATCACGACCGGCTTCCAGAACCCCATCTTCGGTCCGACCTCGCGCGCGAGCATGTTGACCTTCCGCTGGTCCATCCCGAGCTGGGTGACATCGGCGCCCAAATGGAAGATGTCGGCGGCCTGCATGCACGGATAAAGGATCTGCGCGGCGGAGAGCTTGTCCTTCTCGGAGCGGCCCATGATCTGCGTCGTCCGCAGGATGCGCTCGAGCGAAGAGTCGCGCGCGATCTTCATGACCGTCTTCCAGTACTCTTCCTTCTTGATGAGGTCCGATGCCCAGACGAAGTCGACCTTGGAGAGATCCATCCCGGTCGCGCGCCAGATCTCGATGAGGTACTTCCCGGTCGTCTGGATCTTCTCCAAGTCGCCGCCCATCTTGTCGTTCGCCCACGCGTGCCAGTCGGCGACGAACATCTTGAACCGGAACCCGGCCTTCGTCATCTTGTTGACGTTGATTGCCCGCATCACGCCCTGCGCGATGTGGGCCGTGCCCGATGGCTCGAAGCCGTCGTAGGCGATCGGCGTCTCCCTTGCGGCAAGGAGCGCGCGGAGTTCCTCTTCGGTGACGACCTCCTCGCCGACCTGCTTCACGAGGGCGAGGCGGTCCTCCAGATTCACGAGCCGGGATAGAAGTCGCGCCAGTATCTACCTTCCGCCTTGCGGCGGAATGTGCTTCTCGAAGGCCGCCCGCAGGTCGGACGGGATCGCGCACGACTTGAACTCCCGATCGATCGCCACCCGCACCACGTCGCCCTCGGCGATGAGCGCGCCGTCCGGCAGAGTCGTCCGGAAGTGGAGCGTGATGCTTTTCGTGCCGATCCGTTTCACAGACAGCTCGATCGTGAGGAGGTCGCCCGGTTTTGCCGGCCGGAAGTAGTCGACGTTCACGTTCACGACCGGGAACCGGACTCCGAACCGTTCGAGGATCGGCTTTTCCCCGAGCGAAAGGCTCGAGAGGAAATCCTCGTACGCCTGCTGGAAGTAGTCGATGAACCACGGGTGGTACACGATGCCGGCGGGGTCGATGTGGCCGAAATAGACCTTCTGTGCTTTCCGGAACATCCCGCGCCCGAAGCCGTCCCCGCGCCTAAAGTACCTTGCCCCGCCGCCCGCCACCGGCGGCGGAACCTTCTTCGGCGCGGCGCCGCCTCCCGGCCCCATGCACCATCGGGTCGCGGCCGGCGCGCACCTCGTGGCGGGGTTCGCGTCGGCGTACGTCGCCTGGCTCGGCCGGATGCCCGCGTTCAAGGCCGCCTACGCCGCCGTCGCGGTCGGGCTCCTCGTTTCCGGCCTCGGGGTGTCGCGGATGCGACAGGGCGTCGGACACGCCACGTTCTTCTGGGGATGGGCGCTCGCGTCGCTCGGCGCGGCCGTCGCCTTCGCCGCGAACGTCTTCGACTCCGGACGCTGGTGGGTCGGGTCGCTCATCTTCTTCGCAGGGTGCCTCGGCGCATCCTGGCAGGCCCTGTCGCTCTGGCGGATCACCGACGCGCCGGATGTCACGGCGCGCCGGTTGGCGATCGGACTCGCGTTGAGTGCGCTCTCCTCCGGCGTCTTCCTCCTCCTTGCGATCCGGAACGACGCCCTGCGGTTCCTGCCGTCGATCGTGGCGACCGGGATCGCGTTCGGCGCGGCCGCCTGGGCCTGCCTCGCCGATGACGGCGAGGCCGTCCCGACCCCCCAAAGTTTATAAAGGGCTTCCGCTTTGGAGGCCTGCCTCACGCTTCCTTCGGCAAGAAGCACGTCACGATTGGAGTCCGACCTTCGGACGGCGATCATCCATGGCAGAACACGGCGAGAGTCAACTCGCGGCGGAATACACGCCGCTCGTGCCCGAGGACCAGTACCTTAGCTGCGGCATCCACATCGGGACCCAGCAGAAGAACGCGGACATGAAGAAGTTCATCTTCCGCGTGCGAAACGACGGCCTGTTCATCCTCGACATCCGAAAGACCGACGAGCGCATCCGCGCCGCGGCGAAGCTCCTTTCCCGCTATCCCGCCGAGAAGGTCCTCTTCGTGTCCGCCCGCCAGTACGGCCAGAAGCCGATCACGATCCTCTCGAAGAAGATCGGCGCCCGCGCGTTCGCGGGCCGCTTCATGCCGGGCACCCTCACGAACCCGAACACCGCGATGTTCTACGAGCCGCAGATCGTGGTCCTCACCGACCCCGCCGGCGACGCGCAGGCGATGCGCGAGGCGATGAACACGGGGATCCCGATCATCGCGCTCTGCGACACGAACAACGAGACGCGGAACGTCGACCTCGTGATCCCCACGAACAACAAGGGCCGCCGGTCGCTCGCGCTCATCTACTGGCTCCTCTGCCGCGAGATCCTCAAAGCCCGCGGCGACGTGAAGGACGACCAGCAGTTCGACCTTACGATCGACGACTTCGAGGCGAGCCTGTAAGCGGCGCGATCCCGCGCGGGAGCGACTCGCTTCGCTCGTGGTAGCGAGCCCCGCGGGGCCGGGAGCGTCCGGCGGGCATCGCGCGCTCCCCCGGCCGTGAGGCCGCCGCTCCCCTCCCCGATCAGGGAGCGCTCACTATACAAACGTTCACAGCGCTCCCCGTCCGTGATCCTCAACATCGCCCACCGCGGCGCCTCCGGCCACGCCCCCGAGAACACCCTCTCGGCGTTCCGCCTCGCGGCGAAGATGGGCGCGGACGCGATCGAGCTCGACGTCCATCTCTCGAAGGACGGCGTCCCGGTCGTGATCCACGACGGAACGCTCGAGCGCACCACCACGGGAGCGGGGCTCGTGAAGGACCGCACCGTCGCCGAGCTCCAGAAGCTCGAGGCGGGCTCGTGGTTCTCCCGCGATACGCGAGGCGAGCGCGTCCCGACGCTTGCGGAAGCGTTCGAGGCCGTCCCGGGAATGCAGTGGTTCGCCGAGGTGAAGACCGACGAGCTCGACTACCCGGGCATCGAGAAAGCGATCCTCGACGTGTCGAAGGGGAAGGGGGCGTTCGAGCGCTGCCACTTCATCTCCTTCAACGAGGCGTCGCTCCGGATCGTGAAAGGGCTCGACAGGAAGGCAAGGACGAGCTTCACGGTCGAGAAGCCGGACCCGCGGCGCCTCCGCGAGTACGCCGACTTCGCCGACGCCCTCACGGTCCGCTGGGGAGACGCAAAGCCGGGGCTGCTTCGCGAGGCCGAAGCCGAAGGCCTCCCCGTCCACGTGTGGACCGTGAACACGCGGTGGGCCATGACCCGCGTGGCGCGCCGAGGGGTCGCGGGGATCATCACGGACTACCCCGACCGGCTCGGGCGCGCGCTCGCGGCGCTTTGAGGCGTGCAAGAAACCGTGGACAAAGGGGAACACCTCCCCGCGCCTCGTCGGCCCGAGGCGACCCGAATGGCCCCTGCAGTCCCCCGCTTCGTGTTCGCGGCGACGATCGTCCTTCTCTCCGCCGTCTCCGGCGCGGCCGGCGGCATCGCGGCCCGCGCGCCGGACCTGCCGTGCCCGGCCGAAACGACACCCCACCCGCCCATCCGCATCGAAGGCGACGCCGGTTTCCTCCTTCCGGGCTCCGGCGTCGTCGGAGGGACCGGCACCAGCGCGGACCCGTTCCGCATCGAAGGCTGGGACATCACGCCGCAGGGCGTCGACGGGATCTTCGTCTCGGGCACGACCGCCCACGTCGTGATCCGGGCAAACTGCATCCACGACGCGGTGCTCGGCTTCCAAGGGTACTCGCCGGACCTCGGCCTCGACGAACGGATCCATAGCGCGATCTACGCGTACGACGCGGAGCACGTCCGCATCGAGTCGAACCTCCTCCTCCGGAACGCCGCCGCCGTGACCGTCACGTTCTGCGAATGTTTCCTCATCCCGGGGACCGACGGCGTGACCGTCGAGTTCTCGGCCGACGTCGAGGTCCGCGGCAACACCATCCTCCGGAGTTCCGCCGCCGGGATCCGGGCCCGCGAATCCTCCGGCGTCTCGATCCTCGAGAACACGGTGCACGGGAACGGCCAGTACGGCATCGTCGTCTACGGGATCCCGGACGTCGTCGTCTCGGGGAACGACGTCCGTGGGCACGATCGGGGAAGCGGCGGCGTCGTGGTCGTGACCGCGTCGCCGCGCGCGGGGCTCGTCGGGAACACGGTCGCCGAGAACGAAAAGCCGATCGCGGTCGCCATCTCCACGGGCACGACCGACGCGACGGTCTCCGGGAACACGATCCGCGACGCGCCGTGAATCGGCCTCTATCTATCCGCCTCCGGCGCGACGGTCACCGGCAACGACATCCTCGAGAACGGCGGCCTGGGAGGCGGCTCGTCGAGCGGGGTCTTCGTGCAGGCCGGAGCGACCGGTGCGGAGGTCCACGAAAACGACATCGTCGGGAACGAGGACGCCGGCGTGAAGAGCGGCGGACCCGCGGTCGACGCCGAGGGCAACTGGTGGGGCTGCCCCGAAGGCCCCTCGGACCCCGCGTGCGACGCCGGCGCCTGGCCGGACGACGCGGAGCCGTGGGCCGCGACGCACTTCCCGTAGGCCGTAGGCCGGGGGACGGGGGCCGGCCCACGGCCCACGGCGTCCGGCTCACGGCCCACGGCGAGCGGCCACCAGCGTTGGAACAATTATAAGGCGGCGCGCCGGTTGCCGCCCGATGCTCCTTTCGGACCGGGACATCGAGGCGCGGCTCGCAAAAGGCGACCTCGTGATCGAACCGCTGGAGGACCCGTCGCTCCAGATCCAGCCCGCGAGCGTGGACCTTAGGCTCGGGCCCGACTTCCTCGTCTTCAAGAGCCCGCACATCCCCTACATCGACACGAAGGATCCGAAGGCGTCGCTCGAGGCGTACACCGAGAAGCTCCACGTGCTGCCCGGCCAGCCGTTCATCATGCACCCGGGCGAGTTCGCCCTCGGCACCACGATCGAGCGCGTCGAGCTTCCGGACGACCTCGTCGCGCGCGTCGAGGGCCGGAGTTCGCTGGGGCGCCTTGCCATCGTCGTGCACGCGACGGCCGGCTTCATCGACCCCGGCTTCAAGGGCCACATCACGCTGGAACTTTCGAACCTCGGCAAGGTCCCGGTGGCGCTCCACCCCGGAATGCGGGTCTCGCAGATCGCGATCTATCCTCTGTCCAGCCCCTCGCGTCGCCCGTACGGGCCGGCCCGCGGCTCGAAATACCAAGGGCAGGTCGGGCCGGTCCCGAGCCGCATCTCGAGCGACCGGTAGCGCTAGTGATTGTGCGCCGCGCCGCCTTCCGCGCCCGTCGTGAAGACGAACGGGATCCCGCCGTACACCACGTCCACGACCGAGCCCGAGTGCACGTTCGCGTAGGCTCCCGACCCGGGGTTCCCGACGTCGTGGTTCAGTTCTCCGAACATCGTGTACGAGAGCGCAAGATCGATCTCGGCCCCGGCCGGGACGTCGGCCCAGGTGTCGCGCGGGATCCGGAACTCGAGCGTGCCCGGCGTTCCGTCGACGACGTCGAGGGGGAGCTTCACGAGGAAGCCCTCGTGGCACCCGAAGGAGATGCAGCGCCCCGCGTACCCGTACGCTTCGCCGTTCGCCTGCATCACGCCGTACTCGTAGATGAGACCCTCGCGGACGCCGAACAGGGTCGCAAACTGCAGGTCGTAGTCCGGCATCCCACGGATCTCCGCCATCTCGAACCGCGCGACGAGGTCGCCGTCCCCGGATTCGCGGAGGTCGGACGCTACGAGGTCGAGCTCGGGGTAGTCCCGGATTCCGTCGGCGCCGGGGAGGCTCCCGGCCGCGGCCGAAACGAGCGCGAGCGACGTCGTCCCCGCCGCGTAGGGCAGGGCCGGCCCGAGGACGACCGCGTCGGCGGACGGCTCGGTGCGGTCGGCGACGTTCGCGGGCTCGAGGATCCCCACGTGGTCGTGGTTGTGGTCGGTCGTGTGGACCGTCCACGCCGCATGCCACATCGGGATCGCCTTGTTCGTGCTGAACCAGCCCGAGGAGGCCGCAAGCTCGCGGAGGACGAGCGGCGCGCCGTCGTACGTCGCGTAGGCCTTCGGGACCGTGAGCTCGATCCGGCCCGGCGTGCCGTACACGACGCGCCCGGGCACGGTCCAGGAGCACCAGGACCACTCGTTGCAGACGTCCGCGTCGAAGATGTGGAAGCTCGTGACGACGCTTTCCCCGCCCTCGTAGGGGACGACGTCGAGGACCGCGCATCGCGGCCCCGAGTCCTCGGAGGGGCGCCAGCAGACGTCGAATTCGCCGACGGACTTCGTCGCGGTCGTCTCGCGGAGCGCCGGGAAGCCCTTCTCGACCGTCGCGACGGTGATCTGGAGAACGATCGCATCGGGCGTCTCTGCGACGAGGCCGGTCTCGAGGATGTCGAACGCGGCCGCGCCGTCGCCCTGCACGCTCGTGTCGACCGGGAGCGCGCTGCACCCGATGATGCAGGCGGGCCCGTACGCGAGCCGGTTGGGGCCAAGTTCCTTTGCGTCGCCTTCGGGGTCCGCAAGCGAGAACGGCGCGACTGGGACGAAAATGGCGGAACCTGCCGTGGCGCCCGAAGTCGAGATCGGCGCCTCGGCCGCGCGCTCTTCGGCGACACGGGCCCCGGCGTACACGGCTGCCCCGAGAACGAGCACGAGTCCGGACGCGATCCATGCCTTCGCCATGCGAATCCCACACCCACGACCCGTGAGGGACCTCTTCTTGCCTGGGTCTGCGCGTCCGGCGCAGACCCACGCAGCAAGAAGCAAGTAGCAAGAAGGGAATCGGCCGCGCGATGCTCGTCGTGAAGCTCGGAGGCTCGGTCATCACCCGGAAGGGCCGGCTCCGGTCCTTCGACGCCGCGACGACCCGGCGCCTCGCTCGCGAGATCGCGACCGCCCGCGAGCCCGTCCTTCTCGTCCACGGCGCGGGCTCGTTCGGCCACGTCCTTGCGAAGCGTCACCGGCTGGACCAGGGCCTCCGGGACAAACGCCAGCTCGCCGGGCTCGCGCGCGTCCACCGGGACGTCCGCGTCCTGCATTCTCGCGTCCTTGCGTCCGTGCAGGATGCGGGGCTTGCCGCGGTCGGCGTCCCGCCGCTCGGCGTCGCCGAGCGCTTGGGCGGCGGCATCCTACGGATCGCGCAAGAGCCGTTCCGATGGGCGCTCGGGGCAGGGCTCACGCCGGTCACGTTCGGCGACGTGATCTCCGACGCCGAGCGCGGAGCGAGCATCCTCTCGGGCGACACCCTCCTCGAGACATTGGCCGCGGACCTCGGCGCGACGCGGGCGATCTTCGCGCTCGACGTCGACGGCCTCCTTGCGCCCGCGCCAGGCCCGGGCGCGACGCTTGTGCGGTCCCTCTCGCCCGAGCAGGCGCTCGTCGCGCGGACCTCCGCGGCCCGCGTCGCGGACGTGACCGGCGGCCTTTCGGGAAAGCTCGCGGCCGCTGGTCGCCTCGCGCGAAAAGGCGTCCCCGTCCTCCTCGTGAACGGACGCAAGCGAGGCCGGGTCGCGGCCGCCGTCCAGGGCCGCGCCGTGGAAGGAACACTCGTTAAATAGCCGCGGCCCGTTCCTTGGCTCGTGGCACGGGCGCCGAAGAAAGACCTCGACTCGGCGAAGCGGCACAAGTCCCGAAAGGCCGAGCACGTCGAGATCAACTTGAAGGAAGACGTCCGTTCGCGCCACAATTTCTGGGACGACGTCCACCTCGTCCACCACGCGACGCCCGAGGTCGATTTCGACGATATCGACCTTGCGACCCATTTCCTCAAGAAGGAATTGAACGCGCCATTGATGATCGCGAGCATGACCGGCGGGTATCCGGACGCGGAGAAGATCAACGGCGCCCTCGCGTCCGCCGCGGCGAAGCACCGGGTCGCGCTCGGCGTGGGCTCCCAGCGCACGGCCCTCGTCGACCCGAAGACCGTGCGGAGCTACACCGTCGTCCGCGACCACGACGTCCCGTTCGTCGCCGCGAACATCGGCGCCCCGCAGCTCGTGGCGCAGCGGAAGCCCGCGCTCACCTACCGGCAGGTCGACGAGCTCGTCTCGATGATCGAGGCGGACGCGCTCATCGTGCACTTGAACTTCCTTCAAGAGGCCGTCCAGCCCGAGGGCGACTTGCACGCGAAGGGGTGCGTCGCCGCGATCCGCGACCTCGCGCAGGACCTCGGGGTCCCCGTGATGGCGAAGGAAACGGGCGCCGGGATCGACCGGCGCGCCTACGACGTCCTCGCGAAGGCCGGCGTCCGCGCGATCGACGTCGGCGGGCTCTCCGGCACCACGTTCGCGGCGGTCGAGCTCGTGCGCGCGCGACGCGAACAGTTCGCGCTGCAGACGCGGATCGGCGAACTCTACCGCGACTGGGGCGTCCCGACGCCCGTCTCGCTCCTTGAGTGCCGCGGCGACCTCCCGCTCGTTGCGACCGGCGGCGTCCAGAACGGCCTCGCCGCCGCCAAGTCGCTGGCACTCGGCGCAACACTTGCGGGAATCGCGAGCTCGGCGCTGAAGGCGGCGGTCGCGGGCGATCGCGCGGCCGACGAGTTCCTCGCGAGCGTCATCGCAGAGCTTCGCACCGGCCTCCTCCTTACGGGTGCCGGCTCCATCGCGGCCGCCCGGCGCTCACGTGTCGTCGTGACCGGCGCGACGCGCGACTGGCTTCTCGCGCTGGGCCACGATGTGGGCGCCCTCGCACGGGCTTGAGCATCGAGGTCCGATTCCGCGTGGTTTCCTCCCGGTGCACGTGTCCATCGCATCGCTTTGGGTGATACGGGAGGAACGCCAGATGCAATAGGGCGCATCGCCATGTCGACACGAGACGCGATGGATCCCCCGCCCCGTGTCAGAGCACTTTTCCTTGTCGAGCCCGAGGAATCGAAGGCGGCGGTCGTCTTCACGGGCCTTGCGAACGAACCGTGGAGCGTGCATGCGACCCGCGCGACGGGCGTCCACGGCGTCGTGGTCCTGGGGCGCTTCGAGAGCGAGGAGGACTTCCAGGCGGCGCTCCGAAAGATCCGCGCGCGGCCCGACGTTACGCGCGTGCAGGTCGTCTCCGCGGGCGGCGTCGGCGGCGAGCGCGAGATCGCGGAACAGGCGCGACGCCTCGTCGTCGCGGACCAGGATGCGTGGCGCCGGGCGCTCCACACGCTCGGTCTCCGAGGCTAAGACCG
>JBQTJL010000182.1:0-10829 GCA_052387135.1 Methanobacteriota archaeon
GACGTCGGTCGGGATATCCTTCTTCGTCTTCCTTGTCACCGTTTCGGCTGTCGGCATCGTCTCACGCGGTCTTCACGTCTGGGACCACTCGCCGTACACAAAAAACCGGACACTCCCCCTGAATCATCCTTTGCGCGATTTTCGCTCCTTGCGCGCGGCCCAGACTTCGCGTTCTACATCGGCCTCCGTGAGCTTCAGTTCCTTCTTCTCGGCCCGGCTGAAGATCTCCTTCCATTCTGCTCCCCCGGCCAGATCGTCGAGGAACGCGGCGAGCTTCGCCTTGCACTCTTCGTACTTCCTGTCCGGCATCTTACCGTAAGCTCCCTGAAGGCTTGGCCGGTAGTTTTCTCCTTCGAAGCCCTTCCTGATCGTCTTTACGCGCTTCTCGATGAACTCGGGCTTGCACCTCTCACGGAGGATTTCCGTGACGACGTTCCAGTCGAGGTTCTCGC
Organism: Methanobacteriota archaeon; assembly: GCA_052387135.1. GTDB lineage: Archaea > Thermoplasmatota > SW-10-69-26 > JACQPN01 > JBQTJL01 > JBQTJL01. The sequence goes on from JBQTJL010000182.1 coordinate 453, forward strand.
CCGCGAGCATGAAGAGGTCGCGGACGTCTTGCCGTCGGCCAGCGACGAACTTCATCGCGAAGAGCAGTTCGGGGTCGGCGATCCGCATCTCGATCCGGATAGGGTTGACGCGGCCGACGGTCGTCCGCGTCTTCGAGTGCTTCTCGAAGAGCGGGGTGTCGAAGCTGACGCCGGACTGCCTGTCGAGGACGACGTCGATGAGGAGATCGAAAGAGACTCGCTCCTTCTCGCGCTCGTAACGGACGTACGAACCATCGGGAACGTCCCCTTTCTCGGCCTTCACGAACCCTTCGCCCTTGAGAAGCGCCTCAACCTTCGAAGAGTCACCGAGCACGACGAGGTCGCAGTCGATGGAGAAACGCGGAGGAACGTAGGCATTGATCGCGTAGCCGCCGACGAGGACGACGTTCTCCTTCGGCGCCTTCTGGAGTGTTTCCAGAACCGCCTTCTCTCTGACGGGGAGTTGGATCATGCTGCTTTCATCGCCTCCTTGACGACCCGCTTGTCCAATGTCGCTCGCGTGGTCACGTGGTACTTCGCCATCAAGTACGCCAATGGATACTCGAACGTGTCGATGTTCCGCTCGCAGAAGCGGACGGCGGCGTTCAACGGCTCTACGGGGCTGCCTTCGTGTTCTTCGCTGGTCAAGCGGGCCCTCGGCTTCAAGACGACGAACTCTCCCAACGCCGGCTCGGACGCGTTCACGAACACCTTGACCTTGTTCCTGCGGAAATGGTCCACCCAGAATTTCAAGTCCTGTCGCAAGACGTCGACGAAGTACGGGGAGTGCTCCCAGCTGCGCTGGATGTAGGAATAGTCCGTCCAGACCTCGACCGCGCTTGCGTCCGAATACGCGTACGGCCGGGCCGCCGCCTTCAACAAGCCCGGGACGCGGAACTGGACCATCGACGAGAAGACCTCGTCAGGCGCCGTGCAGAGGTAGACGCCCGGCTCCACGCGGCGGATCCAACCCGCCCGTTCCAAGACGTGCAACGTCTTCTTCACCATGGGGCGGGACATGAACCATGCCAAGTAGCCCGCGTCAAAAGCGTCGCCCCCGAAGCGCGTCCGCAAGACGGCGTAGGCCTCCTGCGCGAAGGTCGGAACGGGTTGAGTCATAGATACCTATTGAGTAACTCAAGTATTTAAAGGATTCTGGTTACCGAATGGGTATCCTGCCTTCAGTCACCTTTCAGGCCGTTTTGGCAAGGCCGTCTAGGAGAGGAAACGACCGACCTGGGCCGGCGGAGGAATCGCTCATGAGCGCGGGATGCTTGGACGGCGAGACCGGCCGGCCTAGGGCGCGGTTGCGTATCCCGGATAGCCCCGTCAGGATTCGAACCTGAGTCGCAAGATCCAGAGTCTCGCAGCCTTGGCCACTAGCCTACGGGGCTCTCTTGACCGGGGCTCGAATGCCGCCCCCCCATTTTAGGGCTTCGGTGGGCCGAGGCCTCACGAACCCGCGAACTCGACCTCTCGCGCCGCCTGGTCCGCGGCGTACTGCGCGTCCTCGAGAGGCCGCGCGGGCGCGGGTTCGAGGCCTGCGAGCACGCGGGCGGCCTTCGCGACGGTGAACTCGTTCACGGCGCCGTATCCGATCGTCGGGTATTGGTCGACCGCCGAGGGGACCTCGGTCCATCGGACGGGGAGCGTCCAGCAGCCATGGCAGAACGGGTTCGCGCCGGGCCCGTACTGGGCCACGGTCTCGGTGGGCGGCGCGCCGCCGGTTCCGGTCCAGTGGAGGAGGCCGTCGTCCTTTCCTTCCTGCGGCCGCGATTCTGCGGTGCGGAAGTAGACCGCCCGGAATTCGTCGAGCGTGAAGACGCCGTCCGCGAGGGGCCCCGTGGCCGGGACGCGTCCTTCGTGCGGCGCCGCGGCGAGCGCGCCGTCGTGGGCGCCGGTGCCGGGGCTTTTGAGGATGCGGCGCGCCTCAAGGAGGATCGCGGCGGCGCCGCCCGCGGCGTACGGGCTCGAGGACGAGGTGCAGCACGAGAGCGGGTCCGGGCGCGATTACTCGATCCCCTCGCGGACGGCGAGCCAGCCTCCGTACGCGTCGGCCGCCACGTGCGGCGGCGCGCCCGCCCAGGCCGTCACGCGGCCGTTGTCATGGCCGCCGACGAGGATCACGCCGGGCGGCGCGGTCGACAAAAGATACGTGGGCGTCGGCGCGAAACCGGCCAGGTACGCAGCCCCGTTCCCCGAGGCAAAGAGGGTGGGCATCCGTTCCGCGGCGTAGCGCGCGTTCACGGTCGTCGAGTTTCCGCCGTTCACGTTGTCCCGGATCGACGCGTCCGCGTCCCAGACCGGCTGCAGGAGGTGGTTCGCCGGGGGCGGCACGAGGTCGACCCACGAGTTCGTCTGGACGTCGATCCACCCTTGGTCCGCGACCCATCGCACGGCGTCGCCCGAGAGGCCTTCGATCGAGACGACGAGACACTGGGGACAGAGACTGTGCGTGCTCGAGGCCATCCGGCTCGCGGTCATCGTCCCATGGCCATGATCGTCGAGGATCGGGTGCTCGATGCAGCCGCGCGACGGGTCGTTTGCGGCGTTTGCGAGCGGGACGTCCGTGAACGGGCAGCTTACGCCGCCGAAGCACGAGCCGGGCGCGAACGCGAACTGCCAGCACACGGCGCCGACGATCTTCGTCCCGGGGATCCAATAGAGGCGGCCGGGCACGATCGAGGACGGCGTGTCCGCGTCGCCCCAGACCACGGCATCGAGCGCGAGGGCGGTCGCATAGTCCGGCGCGTCGAGGTGGAGGCGGAGCGCTTCGGCGTCGCACGGGTATCCGGGAAGGTACGTGCACGGGTGTTTCTCGGCCCGTGGCGAGTCGTCGCGGAAGGCGACGTTGTACGGATTGATCCCGGTGTCGATGTGCGCGATCACGACCTCCGGCCGGCCCGGAGGCGACGAAGGGACCGAGATGCTCGCGGGCGCGACGAGCCCGAGCGCGACGACCGAAAGGATGACCCACCGTAGCCGCATGGTTTTCCTCGACCCCCGCATCGGGGCCGGGCATCACGAGGTTTTCGGCCCGGCAAGGCTCAGAATTCGACAACGCATTCGCCGCGGCCGGCTTCGCGGTAGGTCGCGCCGCGGAAGAGGGCCGTGTCGGACCCGAGGTCCTCGAACCGATCGAGGCACTCCTCGTTCGTGTGGACCGGGACGAGGAGCTTCGGGCGCGCGGCCTTGACCAGCGCCGAAAGGTCGGGGCCCGCCCCGTGGCCCGAGACGTGCGTGACGCGTCCCGCGGTCCGGAGGACGCCGGGGTCGGCGCTTCCGTCCTTGCGGCCGGGAAGGTTGTGGGCGAGCCCGAACAGGTCGAGCCATCGGCGCTGGCGGTCGAGGTCGAACGCCATCTCGTCGCTGTACGGCTCGGTGGTGCACCGGATCCAGCGCGAACCGGCGGGCGGCTCAAGGTCGAAGAGCTCGTTCGCGCCGTAATACGTAAGATGCAGAAGGTACCGCTCGGGGTGCTCGCGCACGCTCGCGGCCCGGACGCCGTTCCGGAAGTGGCGGAGCGCGCCGGCGAGGTAGCCTTCGTCGCCCGCGCGCCAGGCGGCGCCCATGTCTTTCCCCTGCTTGCCCCAGTCGGCGAGGTCTCCCGCCTCGAACTTTTCGTAGTCGTGCGGCTGGTCCAGCATGGACTTGCGCCGGCGGACGTACACGTTCACGTGCTCGTACTCGGGGACCGTCTTCGAGGGGACGTCGTCGCGGTCCGCGAGCGTCGTGAGGAGGTAGGCGAGGCGCGGGTCGACAAGGAGCGTGCGTCCGGTCTCGCGGGCGACCGCCGCGAGGGTGTCGAAGCGCGTCGTGTCCTTCCAGCCGAACTCGGCGACGACGAGGCCCTTCGCGTCCGCCACGAGCTCAGCGACGCCGCGCTCGACGTCGGCTTCGCTGTCGCGGTTCTCGGACGCCATCCGGGTCCCTTCGCAAAGGAGGACGTCCGGCGCGAGGCCGTCGATCGCCTTCAGCAGCGTCTGCGTCCGTTCGACGAGCCGGCCGTGGAACCGCACGTCGCCCGTGTAGAAGACCGTGCGCCCCGAAGGGGTCCGGACATAGAACGCGCACGCGCCCGGGACCGAGTGGTCGACCGGCACCGCCGTCACGTCGAAGCCGCCGATCCGTTGCGGGGCCCCCTCCTCGAGCTCGACGACGCGGCGCGGGGTCTCGTCGTACTGGCACGCGGGAAGCCCCGGGAACGTCGACCGGTCGGTCGTTTGGCCCACGGTCCGGGTCCGCGTGTCGAGCACCTCGGACTCGGCGTCCGCGCTCTTTACGTCCTCGATCGCGCGGAGCATCCGGCGGGTCGTCGGCGTGCAATAGACCGGGATCGACGGGTCGACGAACGAGAGGTCTTGGAAGTGGTCGACGTGCGCGTGCGTGAGAAGGATCCCGTGCACGAGCGGGCGGCCGCTTCGTTCACGGTGCTCGGCCGCGCTCATCGGCAGCGGCCGTTCCGAGACGGTGCGCGCGTAATGGAGGAAGTCGTGCCGGTAGAGGCCGTCGATCGGGGGAAGGAGCCCGAGGCGGAGGAGGTCGCGGACGACCGTGTGGTTCCGCGGCGTAAGGAACGGCATCTCGAAGAAGAGGTTCCGGTCCGCGATGTTCGTGCCGAAGTCGAGGAGTAGGCGGTCCTCGCCGTCTTCGAGGAGGAACTTGTTCCCTCCGATCTCGTTCACCCCCCCGAAGAGCCGGATCCGGGCCCCCGTCATCGCGGCAACACGGGCCGCGGGGCCCTTAGGCCTTTCGTAGGGTCGATCGAAGGTGGGTGCAACAATCCTTTTCTGCCCCTCCCGCCATGAGGCGCCCGTGCGCGCGGTTCCGGTCCTCCTCGTGGTCCTCGTCGCGGGGTGCGTCACGCCGGCCGACACCCCGGGTCCGGAGCAGGGCGCGCTCGAGGACGCGCTCGCATGGCAGGCCCGGACCGAGGCGCCGACGCCGCGCACCGAGGTCGCGGGGGCCGCCATCGATGGACGGTTCTACGTGCTCGGCGGCTTCACGGCGGCGACGACGACGGCGCTCTCCGAGGTCTCCGTCGCGACGGTCGAGGCGTACGACCCGGCGGCCGACTCGTGGACGACGGTCGCGGACTACCCGATCCCGGTGCATCACACGGCCGCCGTGGCCCACGATGGCTCGCTCTTCGTCTTCGGCGGGTTCGCCGGCACCTTCACCCCGACGTCGTTGTCGTTCCGGTACGACCCGGCGGCGGACCGGTGGAGCCCGATCGCGCCGCTTCCTGCGCCTCGCGCCGCGCACGCGGCCGCGGTCCTCGACGGGAAAGCATACGTCGTCGGCGGCTACGGGTTGGGGTTCCAGCACGAAGCGACCACGCTCGTCTACGATCTCGCCGCGGACTCGTGGACGACGGCCGCGCCGATCCTTACCGTCCGCGACCATACGACGGCCGCGGCGCTCGGGCGACTCATCTTCGTCCCCGCGGGCGACCAGCGCGGCCACGACAACAACGTCGCCGCCTTCGAGGCGTACGATCCGTCGGCGGACCGCTGGGAGACGCTGCCCGAAGTCCCCGTGAAGCGCGGCTCGCTGCAGGCGGTCGCCTGGGACGGACGGCTCGTGGTCCTCGGTGGCCAGAACGGCACGCAGACCTTCGCCGACGTCGACCTCTACGACCCCGCGGCCCGCGCGTGGTCGAAGCTTCCGCCGCTTCCCACGCCGCGCCATGGGTTCGCCGCGGTCGAAGAGGGCGGGGCGGTGTATGCGCTCTTGGGCGGGCCCGAGCCCGGGCTTTCCGTGACGGGCTCGGTCGAGGTCCTCACGCGGTCCTGACCCGCGGGGGACCGGCGGTCCGCGTCGCGCGGAGGTAGAGCACGAGCGCGACGAGCGCGAGCGCCTCGAGGACGACGAGGAGCTGGAGCACGAACACGCGCGTCTCGAGCGCGGCGAGGTCGGAGCGCGTCGCGGCGTTGTCGTCGCCGAAGCGGTTCCCGGTGAACGTGAGCTCGCCGGCGTCCGCGCGCCGGTCCGCGTCGAGGTCGAGGAAGGCGGGCTCGTACCATGAAGGGACCCCGTCGTTGTCGAGGTCCCAGAACGCAAACGAGGGAGATCCGGCCCCGGTCGCGGGATCGGTGAGCGGTCCGCCGACGCCGTCGTCGCCCGCGCGGAGGGCGGCGCCCGCGCTGGGTCCCGTGAGCCACACGTCGCCCGGGCTCGCGGTCCGCGAACGGTCCATGTCGACGAGCCAATCGCCGTCGCCCTCCGTCGCGATCGGACCCGGCGCCGGAAGCAGCGGCGCGCCGTAGTCGCGGTTCGTGGTGTCAACGCGGGTACCTGCGTCGTAGCCGCCGTCGTCCGAGACCCGGAGGTCGCCCCATGAGACGACCCGGTCGCCGTCGACGTCGAGGTAGAGGGTCTCGTCCGCGCCGGGCGACGGCACGCCGTTTGCGACGCGGTCGTGGACCATGAGGCCTCCGGGAAGCGGAACGAGCGTCGCGCCGGAGGCGTCGGCGTCGTCTGCGAGCGGCTCCGCGAACGAAGCGGCCGCCGCGGCCGGCGCTGCGGCGAGCAGACATCCCAGGATCCAGACGGCGGGGTGGGCTCGCATGGGGTTCGCGCCCGCCTCGCGGTGCCTCGCCTTCACCCTTTTCGTGCATTCGACGAACCGTGGGTCGGGAAGGGTTTTTCGGCGCGGGGCGCGTTAGTCCGCCATGCGGTGGCGGAGGTCGCGGGCGGCGCTCCTCGCGGTGACCCTTGTCGCGTTCGCCGGCTGCGTGGCGGACGAGCCCGCGTCGCCGCCGCCGGGACCGGTGGCGGACCCCCTTTCCTGGCGCGCGCATCCGGACGCCCCGACGCCGCGGACCGAGGTCGCCGTCGCCGTCTCGGAGGGGCGGATCTTCGTGCTCGGCGGATTCGGGGACCGTCCCGTCGCGACGGACCTCGTCGAGGTCTTCGATCCGGCGACGGACCGCTGGAGCGCCGGACCGTCCTATCCGTTGATGATCCATCACGTGGCGCTCGTCTCCCACGAGGACGCCCTGTACGCGTTCGGCGGCTACGTCGGTTCGATGTTCGTGCCGACGAGCCTCGCGTTCCGGCTTCCCGCGGGAGGCTCGGCGTGGGAGCCGATCGCGCCGCTGCCGCGCCCGCGGGGGGCCCACGCGGGAGCCGTCGAGGGCGGCAAGGTGTACCTCGTGGGCGGCGTCGGGGTCGAGCCCGGCCCCGACGCCCTGCGTGCGCCCGTGGACGTCTACGACATCGAGCGCGACGCGTGGGCGCAGGGCCCCGAGCTTCCGACGCCGCGCGAGCACCTCGCCGCGGCCGCGGTCGGCGGAACGGTCCACGCGGTGGGCGGCCGCATGCTGTCGCTTTCCACGAACACGGGCCTCGTCGACGGCCTCGACCCCGCGGCCGGGGATTGGGCCGCACGTCCCCCGATGCCGACGGCGCGGGGAGGGATCGCGGCGGCGGCGCACGACGGCCGGCTGGTAGTCGTCGGGGGCGAGTCGCCGGACGGCACGTTCGCGGAGGTGGAGGCGTACGATCCGGGCGACGGCACGTGGTCTCGCCTGCCGGACCTTCCCACGCCGCGGCATGGGCTCGGAGCGGTGAGCGTCGGCGGCCGGCTCTTCGTGATGCTCGGCGGCCCGGAGCCGGGGTTCACGATAAGCGGCAACGTGGAGTCTCTCGGAACATGACGCAGAAGATGCTCTTCTCGGTGCTTTTGGCCCTCGTTTCTGGGTGCGTTGGGGACCGCGAGGTGCAGCGACCGCCTTTGGAAGACCCCGCGGTCGACCCGCCTCGCGGAACGCCCGAGGAGGGGGAGTGGCGGGCCGAGCCGTCGCTTCCATCGCCGCGCTCCGAGGTCGCCGTCGCGGTCTTCGGCGACCGCATCGTCGTCGCGGGCGGCGTCGACGACGGGACCTCCGGGACCGCGAGCGTGTTCGCGTACCGGCCCGGCGACGATGCGTGGTCGCGACTCCCGGACCTTCCCGTAGGGACGCATCATGCGGCGGCCGCGGCGACGGACGACGCCGTGTTCGTGTTCGGCGGCTATTCGACCCCGCCGGGGCTCGCGTTCCGGTGGCGGGACGGTGACGCCGCGTGGACCCCGGTCGCGCCGCTCCCTGGCTCGCGGGCCGCGCACGCGGCGGTCGCGCTGGGACAGAAGATCCACCTCGTGGGCGGCGTCGGCCCCACGGGCGCGCTCGCCTCCGAGCTGCTGGTGGACGACCCCGCGACGGAGCGCTGGGCCCTCGCCCCCGGCCCGCCCACGGCGCGCGAGCACCTCGCCGCGGCCGCGGTCGACGGACGGATCCACGTGGTCGGCGGCCGGACGAGCTGGTCCGGGATCCTCACGACGCACGAGGCCTTCTCGCCCGAGGACGGGCGGTGGGAATCCCTCGGAGGCCTACCCACCGCGCGCGGCGGGCTCGCGGCGGCGGTGCACGACGGGCGGCTCGTTGTGGCGGGCGGCGAAGGGCCGCCCGGCGTCTTCGACGAGGTCGAGGCGTACGACCCCGCGGCCGGGGACTGGACCCGTCTTCCCGACCTTCCCACGGCGCGGCACGGCGTGGGCGCTGCCGGGCTCGGCGGCCGCTTCTACGTCGTCGCGGGCGGGACGTTCGCGGGCGGGGGGGCGTCCGCCATCGTGGAATCCTTCGGCGGGTAGCGCGATGGCTCCGGTGCGTTGCGCGCGGGCGACGCATCCGGCAACGTACAGGAGTACGGCCTACACGCGGCAACGTACAGGAGTACGGCCTACACGCCGTCACTTCAGCTTCGCGTCGTACTTGCCCTGGTCGAGGAGCTTCTGGAACTCGCGCGGGTCCTTCCCTTCGCAGGTGATCCCCATCGAGACGCAGGTCCCGGAGACCTCCTTCACGCGCGCCTTCACGGTCTTCCCGAGAAGGTCGGCCTCCTTCATCTTCGAGACCCGGACGAGCTGGTCCAGCGTGATGTTCCCGATCTTCGTGTTCCGCATGTCGCCCGAGCCCTTCTCGACGCCGATCTCCTTGAGGAGCAGCGCGGACGTGGGCGGGGTGCCGACCTCGACGTCGAATTTCTTCGTCTTCTCGTCGATGACGACCTTGACCGGGACCCGCATCCCGGCGAAGCTCTTCGTCTTCTCGTTGATGAGCTTGATGACTTCCATCACGTTGACGCCCATCGGTCCCAACGCGGGACCCAAGGGCGGCCCGGCGGAGGCCTTGCCTCCGTCCACCAACGCCTCGATCTTTTGCGCCATGGTCGGTCGCTCCTACCTCGACGATGCGCCCGCCCGCGGCAGGCGGAGGATGAAGCAAGCCCGCTAGTCCGGAGGCGGTATTTATAAGAATCGCACGGCCAGACCGCCCATCACGTCGCCGAGGAGGAAGACCGAGACGAAGCCGACGAGGAGCGGGATCATGAACGGCACCTTCGGCGTGACCCAGACGGAGGCGACGCCGGCCGCCCGCATCGCGGCGAGCTCCTCGGAAAGGTCCTCGTCGTGCCCGGGGAAGAAGCGAAGGCGGAGCGCGCCGTCCTTCACGCGCTCCATCGGCCAGACGTGGGACTCCTCCACCTTGTCGAGCGGCATCGGCACGCCAAGGAGCGCGTGCGGGAACCGCCAGCGGCCCGAGGCGGCGTTCCTCGCAAGATAGACGATCGGGACCACGAGGAAGAAGAGGAGCGCGTTCCCGAACGCGGCAAAGGACGCGGGCAGCGGGCTCGCAAGGTACGGGAGCGGCCCGAAGACGACCGGGAACGGGACGAGCACCGCGAGCGCCCAGAGCGCCTTCAAGTCGGCGCCGCCCACGATGAGGCCGACCCAGTAGAGGACGTACAGCGCCCCGATGAAGATCGCCGCGAATACGAGGTAGAACGGCTCCACCGTCTCGCGGGCGACGATGAGCTCGAGGAGGAGGAGCAGGAGCCCGATCGCGCCGAGCCAGATCCAGAGCACGTTCGGGGCGCGCCTCCAATACCAGTCGGTGAAGCTCGCGTACGTAAGGAACGCGGTGCCCGCGACGAGCCGGGCGAGGGTCAGCGCATCCGGGGGCGCGACCACGGTCAACGACCCCTCGCTTCGTCGCCGCGGAGCACGAGGCAGGTCGAGTTCGCGCGCGAGACGAGCGCCCCGTCCGGATCCACGATGTCGCATTCGACCATGCCGACGGTCCGGCCGCGCCGCACGACATGGCCCCGCCCGACGAGCCTTCCGGTCCAGTAGGGCCGAAGATAGTTGATCTTAAGTTCGAGGGTCGTGAACGTTTCGCCGTCCGCAAGCGTCGTCGCGAACGCGCATCCCATCGCGGCGTCCGCAAGGTCGCAGAGGATCCCTCCGTGGAGGGTCCCCATCGGGTTCGCGTGCTCCGGCCGCGCGTCGAGCTCGAACACGGCTTCCCCCTCCTTCACGGCGACGAGCCGGAA
>JBQTJL010000183.1:0-4134 GCA_052387135.1 Methanobacteriota archaeon
TTCCCGACGACTCGCTGGCCATGCTCGCCTTCATGTCCAACGTCGGCAAGGACCCGAATCGCGCCCGGACGAGGCTGCTCGACCACATCCGAGAGTGACCGAATGACGTGTTAACCGATAACGGATGCAGCCTTATCAAACCAGTTCCAAGCGAGGAGGCCAAAGAATACCTCGAAAGCCTTCACTGCCTCGACTACGACTTGGGGAACCACCCAGTCAAAAAATGGAGCCTGATCAAGGAAGATTACCCAAAACAATCAGTCGTAGTCCCGCTGAACTCTGAATGCAAGGGAATAATCAATGCGCTGAGAAATCAACGTCCACGACAGGACTACGAAGCCAATCTGGTGACAAAGCAATTGTACCGACAACTGGCGTCCTATATTATCACCGTACCAGAAAACTGCACCCGCTCAGGTTTACGTCGCTTCGCAAGCGATGATTCGCCGTTCATTATCGCGGAAGATCTAATGGAGGAACTCTACGAATGGAAGACGTGCGCCTCCATTGGATTGAAAGCGCGACGTCCGGTGGCGCCCATCGGTGAGCAATTTGTATAGCCCGGCGTGTGCGGGCCCCAGAGGTCCAGGAGGTGTGAATTGCGCATAATACGCGGGGCCGAAAACAACGCCGCGTCCCTAGATGTGACCCCGACGGGGAAATCCGTCTTCTATCTCCATTCCTGCCCCGTCCTCGCTTGGCTCTATCTCCACGGCCACCTCGTGGTCGATCCGAACCAAGGTTACATCAAGAGCGGGACGCAACTCGATCAAGACCGTTTCTCGAACAAGCGCTCCCTCGACCTCGCCCCGTTCGGCAAGTGCGACTGGGTCACCGGCGCGCAGACCAACCCCGTCATCCACGAAGGCTCGCGGAGCAAGCACCACACGGAGCCGAAGCGCGCCCAGCTTCGGCATTATCTCTGGGCCGCAAAGCAGCTGTACGGCCTCGACGCGACGGGGCTTCTGCATCTCAAGGAGGGCCGCACCGAAGAGGTCCTTCCGGACCATGCCGCGGTCGAACGGGACCACGAACGGTTGCGGGCGCTACATGAAGAAGACATGCCGGCCCCGAAGAGGATCCCCATCTGCAAGGGATGCACGAACAAGGACTGGTGCTGGGGATGACGAAGTCACTCGCGAACGTGGAGGACGACCTGCCGCTCCGAAACCACGACGAGGTTGCCTTCCATCCTGTTGGCGACGGGAGACGAAAGGAGCCGCGCGAGCACGCGGCGGACATTGTCGGGCCGTTGGTCCGCGCAGCGGATCAGAACGACCCCGACGGGAGGATCGAGCGGTCGCGTAAGGACGTCGGCGAAACCCCGATCGTGCGTGAGGATGATGCGGCGCTCCCTTCGGGCCAAGTCGACGAGGGTCGCGTCTGCGGTTCCCTGCAACTTTTCTGTCTTGACATCCTTGACGTCATGGCCAACGGCGATCAACGACCGGACGACCGACGCTGCCACGTTCTCGTCGGCGAGGAACCGGCTCATGTTCACTCGTGGAGGGGGTAGACCTCTTCATGCCGCAGCGATGTCGCCGCGTACCCGAGCGCGGCAAGCAGATCCTCTCGGCGAAGCTGCGGATACTCGGTCAGGACGTCACCAAGATCCATTCCGGAAGAGAGCAACTCAAGAATGAACTCGACCGACATGCGCGTCCCCCGGACGATCGGTTTGCCTGCCAAAACCGAAGGATCGGCGACGATCCGGTCGTTCAGGGCGGTCTCCATCGCTCCACGTTGGACCTAAGGTCCTGTCGGAACATAACGGTTCCCCTTCCGTCGTGCCCCGCCCGGAGCCTCCGGCTGCCGGGCGATGCGAACCCCCGGGTACGAGGTTGCGGCACCGTCGGGGTCCGGGCCTTTGACGGGCCGGGCGACGAAAGAGGCGCCCCATGCCGTCCACGGCCATCGTCACGCTGCCGTCGAGCAGGACCACGCGCGGCTGCGCCGGCTCCTCGGCGAACCGCTGCCGCCCCCGAACCGGCTCCCGATCTGCAAGGGGTGCACGAGCAAGGACTGGTGTTGGCCGGGAGGCGCGAATCAGGGGCTCCGCGGAAGACGGTTCAGCCCGGCGCTGTCGAAATCGCCGTCGAAGCTAAGGATCGCCGCGTGACGTTCGGGGGACGCGTAATGAATGAAGAGGCCATCCGAAAGGCTGAGCCTGCCGTCGTGCCGGACCACGTGGACCATGGACGCATCAAGATCATCGAGCGTCGGGAGGGCCACGACCCCTGTGTCCCGGACCATCTCGTACGCCTGCCTGGCCACCTTTCCCCCGCGGCGCGACCCGAGCACGGCCACGACCTCGCCGAGCGCGAGCGCATGCGTTTTCCAAGGCGCTTGCTTCGCAAGGGCCGGCGCCGCTTGCCGCGCCGCCTCGTGCCACTGATCCTCCTCGTCCATCAGCGCCACCAAGAACGAGGCGTCGACAAAAAGCAAGCACTACAACTCTCCGCGCTGGGCCCGCTTCTTGTCCCGGACGGCGTCATGGGATCTCCGCCTACCCGGCCTCGCCGGAAACGCGCCGACAAGATCCCGGAGCGCGTAGCGTCGCCGGAACCGCACCCGGACCTCGCCGTCGGGAGTGTCTTCCCAAACGAGGACGTCCCCTGGACGCACGCCATACTTCGCGCGAAGCGCCGCAGGGACCTGCGTCTGGTTCGCCTCCGTGACCTTTGTCTCGGCCGACATACAATGAGAAGATGGTCTGCCATTGTGCATGAACCTTTCGCAATGTACGAGGGAGGAGCGCCATGAAAGACTACTACGTCTTCCAAGAATGCAACCTCGAAGCCGACGAACACGTCCTCCGCGTCATCACGGGCGACACGCAGCGGCGTCTTCCCGTGGAGGAGATCCAGGGCATCCATCTCCTAGGCGGCTACACGATGACGAGCGGCGTCGTGGATCTTGCCGCCGCAAACGCGTTCCCGATCCACGCGTACAACTACTACGGCGTCTACCGGGGCACGTTCTTCCCGCCCCCGGTCGAGCCCACGGGTTCGATCCTCATCGCGCAGCTTGAGAGTTTCCAAGACGGGCGCCGTCGGGTCGAGATCGCCCGAAGGATCTTGGGCGTCCAGAACCATTCGATGCGTGAGCTGCTCCGCCCGTTCGAGGTCGAGTTTTCCGGGACGCCGGAAGGCGCGAGCGCGCAGGATCTCATGCTCTCCGAGGCGCGTCTTCGCAAGGAATACTACGCGCTGCTCGACACGGTGCTTCCCGCGTACTGGAGCATCCTGAAGCGGGAGCGGAACCCCCCTCTCCGGCCCGCCGACGCCGTCCTCGGGTTCGCGAACGGCATCCTTTACGCCAAGACGGCGGGGTGGATCTATCGCGCAGGGCTCGACCCGCGGATCAGCTACCTCCACGGCCAAGCCCGGGCAAGGAACCCGCTCGCGCTCGACCTTGCCGAGATCCTGAAGCCCGCCCTCTCGGAGGGCGTCCTCCTCGACATCGCCGCAAGCGGCGCCGAGCGCAGCCTCGTGACCGACGTCGGAGAAGGCACCTACCTCAACGAGAAGGGAAGAAAGACCGTCATCCAGTTCATCGAGGACACGCTGCGGCGCTCCGTCCGGCCCGCCGGGGCAGACCGCGAGGACCCCGTCGGCATGTGGGGCCAGAGCGTCCCCCGGAAGCTCCATCGCAGCCTTGTTACGGGAGGACCGCCATCGTTCCCCGTCGTCCCATGTACGTTGTCGTCGTCTACGATGCGGAACCTGGAGAACGGGAGGGTCTCCGTTCCACCTTGATGCCACAGCTCCATTGGCTGCAGAACAGCGTCTTCGCCGGGGAACTCACGAAGACCGCGGCGGAGGACCTTTATCGGCGGCTCGAAGAGAACACAAAAAGCGCCCGGGTCACGTTCTGGATGTTCGACCGCGTGCCGGAGGTGAGGCAAATTGGCGCCCAGGAAGATCGAGAGTCAATTTTCCTGTGAACCGGAAGCGTTTTCTGTACGGACCGCGCGAAGGAGCGCTTGCGTGGCCCCCTTGCCAGAAAGATGAAATACGACCGACCAATTTCTTGTCGCTCCCGCCCGCCCACGAGGCATTGAAACATCGAGGCGGCGCTGCGCGGCCGTCTCGAGGCTCGGTCGCTCCCGCCCGCCCACGAGGCATTGAAACC
>JBQTJL010000184.1:0-4812 GCA_052387135.1 Methanobacteriota archaeon
GGGCCTTCAACGAGGAGGTGCTCGCGCGCGCGATCGCCGCGTCGCCGGTCCCCGTCGTCTCGGCGGTCGGCCACGAGACCGACTACACGATCTCGGACTTCGTCGCGGACCTGCGCGCGCCGACGCCTTCGGCGGCGGCGGAGGTCCTGGTCCCGGACCGGGAGACGCTGCGGCGCCGCGTCCGACTCACGGCCGAGGCCCTTCGGCAGCACCTTTTGCGCCGCGCGCTCCACGCCCGCGAGCGGTACGCGCGCTTCGCCGAGGCGTCCGTGCTCGCGCGGCCGGACCGGTGGATGGCGACGCGCGCGCAAGGCCTCGACGACGCGAGCCTCCGGCTCTCGCGGGTGATGCGCGTCCTTGTTGCCCGCTGGACCGAGCGGACGCGCGCGGACGAGACGCTCCTTGCCTCCCTCTCCCCGGAAAGCACGCTCCTTCGCGGCTACGCCATCGTGCGCCGCGACGACGGCACCGTCCTTTCCACGGCGCAGGCCGCGCGGCCCGGCGAAGGGCTCCGCGTCGAGCTTTCCGACGGCATCGTAACGACCCAGGTCACCAAGGTGGACATCCATGGACGTCGCACGCGCGAATGAGCCCCGGTTCGAAGAGGCGCTCGCCCGCCTCGAGGCGATCGTGAAGGAACTCGAGGAAGGAGCCATGCCGCTCGACCAAGCGATGACGCACTTCGAGGAAGGGGTCGCGCTCGCCAAGGTCTGCCGGGAACGGCTCGAGGCCGCCGAGGCAAAGATCCTCCTCCTTACCAAAGAGAACCGCCTCGAAGAGTTCGAGGAGCGATAAGAGAAAGAGAGCGGGGGGATCGCCCCCGCGTTTGATCCTCTATCGGCGACGCCCGAGGGCGAAGGCCGCAAGCGTCACGGCGAGCGCCACGAAGCCGACGGCGGGCGCGGGGACGTCCCGGTCGTCCGCCCCTTCTTCGCCGCCCGCTCCGGGTCGTCCTTCCTCCTCTTCGAACACGCCGACCGTGGGGTCGTGCACGAGCGATCCGAAGCCCGGAGCGTCGTAGACCAACCAGTGCGAGCCGTCGCCCTCGACGTGTTCCACGTCGACGGCCTCGGTGTCGTTCCCGGTCGTCGCGGAGGCCGACGCGACCCAGCGGACGAAACCGATGCGGTCGCCGGCGCGGCTCCCGACCGTGACTTGGTTGCCTTCCTCGTCGTCGGCGCCTTCGCTCTCGTTCCGGTCCGAGGTCGGGATCTCCTGACCTTCGTCGACCGCGAACTCGAGCGCCAACCGGTCGTCCGGAGACGCCCAGTCCCAGCGGTCGACGGCGACGTCGAACTTCACTTCACGAAGCGACACGTCGAACGCGTCCGAGCCGGATCGCAGCGCGACCGGGACGCGGTACAGCGTGAACTCGATGCGGACGCTCGCGTTCCCGGGCGTTCCCTCGGTGAGTCCGGATATCGGCAACGGGAGGGGCCCTTCGACGGGCTCGATCGGGCCCTCCTGTGTGAGCGTGTAGCGCGTGCCTTGCGCGAGGTCGTCCTTGTCGACCTCCCACTCGCCTCCGAGGAGGTCGAACGAGGCGACCGGAGACCGTCCGTCGTCCCCGCCGAGCTCGACCAGTCGGCGGAGCGAGACCTGGAACCCTTGCGAGGGGTCGTCCGCGTTCCGCACTTCGAGATACGGAGAACGGTCCACGAGCACCACCACGATCTCGCCGTTCTCGAGGACGAGCCGATCGCCGCGGCCGTCCCCGTTTTCGTCCTGCGCCGCCGCCGGGAGCCCTCCGAAGAGGACACACGCTACGAGGGCGGTCGCCAGTTTTGCGTACATTGTAGTCCCAGCCGCCCGCGCGGTTGACACCCTAAAGCGGTTTTGGGGCGGACTTCGAAGGGCGCTAAATACTCCTTCGGCGCACGACGTAGCGCGCGGCAAAGAGCAAGGAGGCCCAAAAGAGGGCAGGGGGCGGGCCCGGCGCCGAAGACTCCGGCTCGTCCGCGACGTCGTCCGGCACGGCGATCGGTGGCGGGACTTCGTGCCGGATCTCGAACCGGTCCGCGACCGCGCCGTCCAGCGTGAAGAACTCGCCGACGAGGCGCGGACCGTCGAACGACAGGAGAAGGAACCCGTGCTCCGTCGCGCGGGCCGCCTCCCACGCCGGCGGAGACGCGCTCTGGAACTCGTACAAGCCGGCCCCGCCGGTCCCGACGGTCACGTAGACCGTTCCGTTCGCGGCCGGCGCGCCGCTGCGGAGCGGGCGCGACCGCTCGTACATGTGGTCGTGGCCTTGGATCACGAGATCGACGCCGAACTCGTCGTAGAGCGGGCCCCAGATCGCCTGAAGCGCGGCGCTCGAGCCGTGCGGGCCGTCGCTCCACAACGGATAGTGATGGAAGGCCACGATCCATTCCACGCCCGGATCGCCACGCGCCTCTTCGAGGGTGTCGCGAAGGAACGAGCGCTGGGCCTCGTTCGGGCCGCCTTCGCACCGGTCCGCGACGAAGCCGGGGACGGCGTCCTGCACCGGGTCCGCGCAGGCGTGCTCGGTGTCGAGCGAGACGAAGACGGCGTCGCCGTACCGGAACGCGTACCATCGCGCGCCGGGCGCCGAAGGAAGCGCGAAGCGGCTGTCGTACTGGTAGAACTGCTGGCCGGCCTCCCGTTCATGGTTCCCGACCGCCGGAAGGTAGGGGACCCGCGACGCGAGCGGCTCGAGCATCGCGAAATAGCGCGTCCACGTCGGCGAGACGCCGTTCGCGTACGAGAGGTCGCCTGCGTGAAGGTGGAACGCCGGAAGCATCGCGAGCGCGGCCTGGACGTTCCGGGCGGCGGCATCGCCCTCGCCTTCGCCGGTGGGATTCGCAGGGTCGGGCACGCCTTGGTCGGCCCAGGCCGTGACCCGGAAGGGGACGCCGCCCACGGGCCCGGTCGTGAAGGTGAGGTCGGCGGACGTGCCGCCCTGCATCACGGCGCGGTAGTGGTACGTCGTCAGGGGCTCGAGACCGGTGATCCGGGCCCGATACGCGAGGACGCCGTCCCCGGGAAGCGGCAGGACCTCGGCCGGCGTCACGGCGCCGTAGGCCTCGGTGGGGCCGTACTCGACGACCGCTCCGACCGAGGCGGGCCCCGTCCACGCGACCGACATCGAGGTCGCCGCGTCCGGACCGAACGCGATGTGGATCCCGGAGGGCCCCGCCTGCGGGGCCTGCGCCGCCGCGGTCGACGCGACCGTCACGAGAACGAACAGGGCCGCGACGAGCGACGGCGGGCGCATCAGAACGGACCCGGCGCAAGGTGCTTTCCGAACCACGCCTCGACCTCGTCGAGAAGGCGGTCGCGGTCGCGGTCGAGGAACGGGGAATGGCCCGAGTCGAGCTCGACGAGCCGCTTTTCGCCGGAGAGGGCCTCGAAGACGCGCCGGCTGTTCTTCCGGTCGACGAGCACGTCGTGGCGGTTCACGACGACGAGGACCGGCTTTGCGACGCCGGCCGCCCATTCGGCGGCGTGGACCGCGAGAAGGTGGGGATAGATCGCGAGCGGGACCCGAGGGTGAAGGAACGCGAAGCTCTCCGCCTCCTTCACGGCTTCGGGGTCGACGAACAGGTCGGCGACCTTCGCGCGGTACGGGACCTCGAACCCGGAGAACCCGAACGCAAGGCGCAGCCGGTGGATCCACCACCCGAGCCGGTATCCTTGGAACTCGAGGAAGCCCACCTCGGCCCGGATCGTGTCGGGTGGCGCGATGAGGACGGCCGCCGAAAGGTCGGGGACCTCCCGCACCGAGGCGAGCGCGAACGAGGCCCCGAGGCTATGCCCGAGGATGCCCACCGACTTTACGTCGCGCTTCGCGCGGAGCCACAGGGAGGCGGCCTTCACGTCCGCGACGCACCGTCCCCGCGAGTTCACGCCGCGGGGTCCGGTCGAGGCGCCGTGCCCCCGCGCGTCCAACGCGAGCACGTCGAACCCGCGACGGGCCAGCCGCGCCGGGAACTCGCCGAACTCCTTCCGCGATGAGAGGAGCCCGTGCACCATGATCACGGCGCCGCGGACGGCGCCCGGCGACTCGTGGAAGTCCCCCTCGATCGTTTCCCCTTCCACGTCGAGCGTGATCGCGGGCACGGACGACGATTGTCGGCGGATGTTGATGAAGTTTGTGAGGAGCCTAGAAGACGGCCCCGCCGCGCCGCGCGGACTTCGTGTCGATGTGGACGTGCTCGGGGACCGCGAGGTTGTCCGGGCTCCACTCCCAGATCCGGAGGACCCCGCCAAGGTTGATGAGGGCGTCCTTCAACCGCACGAGCTTCGGCGGCGTCTTTTCCTCCATGAAGACGCCGCGGTCCGTGATGTGCTTCTCCGCGAGGTTCGCCGCGATCGCGACCTCCTCCCAGCCCTTCGTGTTGATGGTGGACCCTTCGGTCACGTCGCGAAGGAGGAGCCAGTTGTGGCCGAACTCGGTGACGGTCCCGCGGAACGCGCGCTGGTCCATCATGACGATGACGACCTCTTGCCCGACGAGCTTCTCGAGCCGCCGCTGGATGAACGCGCCTTCGGGAGGGTAGGATGCCATCATAGACCACCGACAGCCGCTGAAACCGCCCCCCCTATATCAACGCTTCCCTGCGTGTTTAAGGGCTCGGGCTGGGGCTGGGGCTAGGAAGGGCGAGGGCTAGGGCGAGGCATTCGCGGTTCCGATCGGTTGTATCGGGACCCTCCCCGCGCTGCAAGCGACGGGCCGCCAGCGACGAAAGCCTGCCGGGGCGTCGGGGCGTGATGAGCGTTGTCGTCTGTCCCCGCCGCCGGCCGAGGCGGACGCGAGCGGATGCGGGCCGAGGCCAAGGAGGAGGCGCCGAG
>JBQTJL010000185.1:0-1525 GCA_052387135.1 Methanobacteriota archaeon
AACCGGCCGCCGACCGTGCCATGCAACCCGGGCAGGGCGTCGGCCCACCGGGTCATCACGCTTTTCCTCCGCGCGCGAAAAATTGGGGGCGGGGGGCCCGTGGTCTCCCACGGGCCCCCTTGGGATCGACGTCCGGCCTAGAGGATCGTGAGGCTCGAGACGGCGCTCCTTGACGTAAGGCCGATGAAGGTCCCGGTGTTGCCCCAGCCGATCCCGGAGACGAACCGCTGTTCGTTCAGCTGTCCGTTGCTGAGCAGGACCGAGTAGGACTGGAAGCCCAGCCCCTTCGTCTCGGACAACGTCCCGCTCGCGAACGCGTTGTTGTTCCAGTTCGTCGTGAGCGTCGGGCGCGCGCAGCGGCTCGTGCTGCAGCCGCCGTCGTTCAGCGAGAACGAGGCCGCGCCGACCCAGCGCACGTTGTTGTCGACGATGTAGCCCGAGCGGAAGCTCGGCCCGTCCGAGGCCGACCACGACACCGTCGCCGTCCCGGTCGTCCCCACGGCGACGATGATGTCCGCCGTCGAGGACGAGGTGCCCGTAAGCGACGTGTTGCGGCCCTTCCACTCGAGCGCGCCCACGCTGTGCGACCCGGTCGTCGCGTGCGCCATCGCGTACGTCGGGACGACGAGGACGATCAACAGCAGTCCGATCCCTAGGTTGGTTCGCCTTCCAAACATGGTGTTGCCACCGGCACCTCCATACCCGCTGCCGGAGCCCCATGTAAGTTTTCGTCGTCCGCCGGAAGGAGTTCTAGAGGACTCTCCTAGAACAGGGTCGCCTGCTCACGCCGCTTTTCGCCGGGGACGTCGATCGGGTATTCGCCGGTGAGGCACCCGAGACAGAGGTCGCCCTTGTCGTGGCCGATCGCCTTCACGAGGCCGTCCACGGAAAGGTAGGCGATCGAGTCGGCGCCGAGCTCGCGCCCGATCTCGTCGACCGTGAGGTTCGCCGCGATGAGCTCCTTCCTCGTGTGCATGTCGATGCCGAGGTAGCAGGGCGCCGCGATCGGCGGCGAGGCGACCCGGAGATGGACCTCGCGCGCGCCCGCCTCGCGGAGCATCGCGACGATGCGCTTCGTCGTCGTGCCGCGGACGATGCTGTCGTCGACGAGCACCACCCGGCGCCCCGCGACGACCGAGGGGACCGGGCTGAGCTTCATCTTCACAGAAAGGTCGCGGGTCTTCTGTTCGGGCATGATGAAGGTCCGGTGGACGTACCGGTTCTTCATGAGGCCTTCCGCGAACGGAAGCCCCGAGGCGCGGGCGTAGCCCAGCGCGTGCGTGCGGCCGGAGTCGGGGACCGGGACGACGACGTCGCCCGGCGCGGGCGATTCGTGCGCGAGGATCTCGCCGAGGCGCATCCTCGTGTCGTAGACGTCGCGGCCGTCGAGACGCGCATCGCCGCGGGCGAAGTACACGTACTCGAACATGCAATGCGCCCGGCGCCAGGCGCCGGGCGCATGGGAGATGACCCCCGACGGGGTCAACTAGAGGATAACCACGGGCGAGAGGTGGACGAACAAAAC
>JBQTJL010000186.1:0-2311 GCA_052387135.1 Methanobacteriota archaeon
GCCGCTCCTCCTTGGCTCGCTCGACGCGCGGGGCCGCGAAAGGCCTCGGGATTTGTGCGCGACACGTCAATTGCCAAAGATCGTCACCACCGAATGCACGATCTTCACTTCGAACGTCGTGGTCTCCTTCTGGTAGAGCGACACGAGCGACTCGCCGGAGATCGTCTCCTCGACCTTCGAGAACCGGTAGTTGTGCGTGGGCTCGAGGAGATACGAGTACCAGGAATCGCGGAGGCCCCCGTAGATCGTGACGCGGACGCCGCCCGAGACGTTTGTCTCGTCCGCCCGTTTCGACGTGTCGTAGAGGTTCAGGAGGATGCTCGGCGTGCGGCCGCCGGAGTAGTCCGCGGTCCCGTTGAACTGGATGATGCGCACGAAGAGGCTCCACACGGTGGTCCCGGAAGCACTCGTGAACGAGCGGGGCGGGGGGGTAAGGGGCGTGTTGCCGATCGTGAGGTTCTTCCCCTGCGCGCCGTAGAGGAGCGCGCCGTTGTTGCTGTAGACCTCCTTCGGGACGAACCCGCCGCCGGTCTTGAACTTGATCGCGCCCGTGTCGACGACGAACGCGCGGCTCGTGACGTTCCCTTGGTCGGCCGCGATCGAATGATTGAGGAAGTCGAGCCGCGCCGCGGCGTTCTGGAGGTTGTACGGCTGGCTACTTTTGCAAAGGTAGGCGGTCCCGGAGGCGCCCGCGGCGAGCGAGTAGGGGCCCGGCCTCGTCGGCGTCGCGCAGGTCGATGTGCTGGAGACGACGAGGGCGGATTCCGCGGACCCCGAGAGCTCGTACGCCTTGAAGATGAACTGGTCGATCGGGAACGCGGCCTTGTTCGTGAAGCGGACGAAGTTGTCGCGGTCGCCCACGGACGAGAGGGACATGTTGTAGCCCGACTTTACGTCGAGCGTCGCGACCCATCGGTGGTCGTTCGATGCGACGGACAGCGTGCCGGACCGGAACGACGGCTGCCAGCGCGGCGTCGTCTTCGACGCGGTCCCGGTGAGGAGTCGGAGCTGGCCGTCCAGGCCTTCGAACTGCTTTACCGAAGACCGGAGCTCGACGTTCGCCTGCATCTCGCCGATCGCAGGCATCCCCCACGAGACGATCATCGCGATCCCTGAGACTGAGATCGCCAGAACAAGAACCATCCCCACGACAGGACTGACTGCGAGGCAGTCCCCCACCGGCCCCGTCTTCATACTATAAGAGGCCCGTTTATCGTGCCTTCATATTAATAGGATTCGAAAGCGGGCGCGTCCTTGCGGATGAACTTGTGGATGGGGTCGCGTCGCCGTTTGACATCAACGGAGCGTGGGTCCATCGACCTGGCGGACGAACGTGAGGTCCGCGCCCTCGACGCGCGCGTCGTCCGGGTCGCGCCCGTACGCGATGAAAACGTTTCCATGTTGGTCCGCGTCGATCTCGAAAAAGTCGAGGAGCCGTCGATCGCCCGGCAGACCCTGGGTGGAGACGGGCGAACAGAATACGCCGAATCCGCAGATCGCGCCCCGGTGGACCGGGCGCGGGTCGGCCAAGGCAAGGGTGATCGCCGGCGCCGAGGCGGCGTCCTCGACGAGGGCCACACGGACGTACCACTCCATGGCGACGCCGACGTTCGAATCGGTCGGTGGACCGGCGAGGGGCACGCCTTCGAGCCAGGCCACGGCGACGCGGCCGGCGGCGCCGGCGACGGCCCACGGGAAGACGTTCGACGTTTCGGGCCGCGACAGGCGAAGATGACGGAACGTCTCGCCGCCGTCCTTGCTTGCGGCAAGGAACACGGCCTTTGCACCGCCGGGCATCGTGGCGTCCCCATTCCCGGGCCCGATGTACGCGACGTAGGCGGTGCCCGAGTCGTCCTCGACCGCGACGGGAAGGCCGTTGCCAAAGTTGGTGCTCGTAAACTTCGCGGAGTCCCACGTCTCGCCGTCGTCCGTACTCGTCACGAAAAGTCCGTTCCCGACGGTGGCGAACATGAGGCGGCCGGTGGGCCCGCGGGAGACCGGACCACAATTGCTCGCGTAGCCGACCGCGTCGACGGCCGGCCTGAACGTGACACCCGCATCTTCCGTCTTCGTGAAACGGCACGCGGCATGGTCGTACCAGAGCAAGTACGCCTCACGAGGGCCGCCGCCCGCGAGCCACGGCCGATCGCCCCCTTCCGTCGCGGTGCGTTCGCCGGACGCGGCCCGCGGCCGTCCAAACGTCTCGCCGCGATCAAGCGATGCACGGACCATCATGTCCGACTGGGAAAGGACAAGGTAGACGACGCCGCCCGAATCCACGGCAACGTCGGCATCGCCCGAAATGAACACG
>JBQTJL010000187.1:0-9574 GCA_052387135.1 Methanobacteriota archaeon
CTCGAAAACCAAGCTCCGCAAGCTGTCCTATCCGGTCGCGACCGAGGGCGCGACCATGATCGACGGCTCGGCCGACGAGCAGGCGAAGAAGCTCGCGAAGATCCTCAGGGACCGAGGGTTCCGCGCGCGCGGAGGGGCCTGACATGGGCGACGGGATCCTCGTCTTCGGCGAGCAGCGGAAGGGACGACTCGAGGACACGGCGCTCGAATGCATGACGCTCGGCCGGAGCCTTGCGGAAGCGTCCGGGGGGCCGCTCGTCGCGGTCGTCCTCGGGAAGGACGTGCGGGCGGTCGCTGAGGAGCTCGCAAAGGGCGCCGACGAGGTGCTCCTCGTCGACGACGCCGCGCTCCAACCGTACTCGGCGGACGCGTACATCGAAGCGCTCGCGGGGATCGTCCGCGAACGGGCCCCGCGGGTCC
Organism: Methanobacteriota archaeon; assembly: GCA_052387135.1. Lineage (GTDB taxonomy): Archaea > Thermoplasmatota > SW-10-69-26 > JACQPN01 > JBQTJL01 > JBQTJL01. The sequence continues at coordinate 421 of JBQTJL010000187.1, forward strand.
TGCTCCTCGGCCACACGAGCCGGGGCTGGGACGTCGCTCCGGCGCTTGCGGCCCGGCTCGATTGCGGCATCGTCACCGATTGCGTGAAGGTCGCGATCGAGGGCGGGGCCGTCGTCGCGACGCGGAACGTGTACAACGGAAAGGTCGTCGCCGAGGTCGAGATCCCGGCAGCCCCTGCGATCGTCACGCTGCAGCCCGCCGCGATCGAGAAGAAGGCGCTCTCGGGCGGCTCCGGAAAGATCACCGCGCGGCCCGCCGGCCTGGACGCCGGCAAGGTCCGCTCGCGCGAGGTCGAGGTGATCAAGGCGTCGGCCGGCGAGCTCGACCTTTCCTCGGCCGAGGCCATCGTCTCGGTCGGCCGCGGAATCGGCAAGAAGGAGAGCATCCCCGTCGTAAAGGAACTCGCGGACGTGCTCGGGGCCGGCCTCGGGGCGTCGCGCCCCTTGACCGACATGGGCTGGGTCGAGAAGGCCCGCCAGGTCGGCACGTCGGGCCAGACCGTGAAGCCGAAGCTCTACGTCGCGGTCGGGATCTCGGGCGCGGTGCAGCACTTGGCAGGAATGAAGGGCTCGGACTTGATCGTCGCGATCAACAAGGACCCGAACGCGCCGATCTTCAAGGTGGCCGACTACGGGGTCGTGGGCGACCTCTTCCAGATCGTCCCGGCGCTCGTGAAGGCGCTGAAGGAAGCCTGAGGATCCACTCCTCAAGAGTCGGCCGAACGGGTCGATGCGGACGCTCCCGCGGCGCGCTCCGGCGCCCAGGCCTCCGCTACGAGCCAGACGCCCGCGAGGCCCGAAAGGAGCGCAAGGACCACTCCGAACTCGGCCCCGTCCACGAGATGGAAGGCGAGGAAGAGGCCGTAGGCCGCCCCGACCACGAGCATTCCTTGGCGGACGCCCGGGATCGCCGCGTCGGCGTCGCCGGTGCGGGCCCACGAGACCGCGGGGCGCGTCGCAAGCACGAACCCGAGGCACCATACGAGGAACGCGAAGGAATACTTCGTGACGTCGGCGCCGAGGGCTAGGTCGCGAAGGATCCGGGCGACGAGGAGCGCGGCGTTCGCCCCGAGGCCCGCGGCGACGAGAAGGCCCGCCCGGCTGCCTTCGGCGCGCCACACGGCCGAGGACGCGACGATGAGGCCGGCGGCCCCGATCGGGTGGCGCGCGACCTCGAACTCGGAGCCGGCCGCGGCCGAGCGCGGGATGAAGAACGCCTGGTGCAACGCGACGAGGAGGAAGCCGATCGAGGCGAGTCGGCGCGGGTCCATGCGCGGGGAGCCCCGGAGGCGGGGATGAGCCCTGTTGCGACGGCGTGCAATCGAGGCGTCTTCCTCGCGCATCGTCGGCGTCGGCGTCGCGTGACGCGCAAACGGTCATATACCGAGGAACACGTCGCCGCCGCGCATGGCGAAGCGGGGCCGCAAGGCCGACGCGGCGAAGCGCTCGGACGCGCCGGTGTACGTCGCGGCCGCCGTGGTCCTTGTGACCGGGGCCGGCCTCGTGCTCGCGCTCACCGGAAACGACGACCCGGCGCTCCCTTCTACCGACGGCCCCTGCACGTACACGCCGGTGTCGGAGTTCCGGCACGTCCATGGGCTCGTCGCGGGCGCGGACGGCTTCGTGTACGTCGCGACGCACCACGGCCTCTTCCGCGGGAACGCGAGCGGCTGGACCCGCGTCGGCTCGACCACGGACGATCTCATGGGGTTCACCATGGATCCGGGGAACGCCAGCATCGCCTGGTCGAGCGGACACCCGGCGTCCGGCTTCGGGAACATGGGCGTGCGACGGAGCGCGGACGGCGGATGCACGTGGGAACGCATCGCGCTCGAAGGGGTCGACTTCCATGCGATGACCGTGAGCCGGACGGATCCGGACCGGCTCTGGGGCCATTACCAGGGCGAAGTCTACCGATCGACCGACGGCGGATCCTCGTGGGACGTGGTCGCCGAGCGCCCGCCGCGGGTCGCGAGCCTCGCGTCGGACCCTGCGGATGCGGATCTCGTGTACGCGAGCGGCCCCGACGGCGTCGCCCGGAGCCGGGACGGAGGCGCGACGTGGGCGACGTGGAAACAGGGGGGAGCCGCCGCGGTCGCGATCGACCCGCGAGACCCGAGGGTCGCCGTCGTCTCCGGGTCCGGGCTCGAAAAGACCGTCGACGGCGGCGAGTCGTGGACCGCTCTCGAGTTCCTCCCGCCCGAGGGCCCCTTCTCCCACCTCGCCTTCGACGAGACGGGGGCCGTGTACGGCGCGACCGCACAGGGCGGCGTCTACGGCTCGAGCGACGGAGGCCTCCGGTGGCGCACGGTGAAGCCCGCCTCGTCTTGATCCTCGGGATGCCCGCAGGCCTCAGTGGGCCGCGCCCGCGACCCGCGCCTCCGGCGCGCGCTTCGACAGCGCCACGTAGGCGATCCCGAGGACCAGCCCGTACGCGAGGTGACCTGCGAGGCTCATTTGGGCGTCGCGGTCGACGGCGATGGGCATGTCCATGACCGTCCGCATCACGAGCATGCCCGCGCCGACCCAGAGCACGAAGCCCCACGCGAGGCCGAACGCGACGCCGCCCTCCCAGCCCGTCGCGACGACGGCGGCGCCAAAGATCGCGCCGAAGACGAACGATATCGCAAGGTGCACGATCCATCCGACGACGAGGCTCTCGCTGCCGACGAGCATCGCGATCATCGGGATCATGCCTTGCATCTGCATCATCGCGCCGAAGACGAGGCCGGCCGCGAGGCCGGACGCGCCGCCGCGGAGGAGCCGGCCCCTCGAAACGGAAGGTTCGATGCTCATGCTCGCGACCGGGGCGGACTCGTCCCCGGCCGACAAAGCGGTTCGGTCCGACGGTTGGAGGGTTCGTTCAATCGTCGACGGGCCCTTCGCGGAAGCGCGAGGACCTCCGTCCCGGAAGCGTTATCGCCGAACAGGCGGCTTGACCCCCCGTGGCCGTGATCCGGGTGGTCGGCGAGGACGAAGCGAGCGGCCGACTGAAGGAGATCTACGACGAGATCCGCCGCGCCCGCGGATCCGTCGCGGACGCGATGAAGGTCCACAGCCTCCTCCCGGAGACGATGGAGGCGCACATGCGTCTCTATCTCGCGGTCCAATTTGGGCCGAAGGGGGAGGGGGGCCTCGGCCGCCCCGAACGGGAGATGCTCGCGGTGGTCGTCTCGGCCGCGAACCGATGCGACTACTGTGTCGCGCATCATTCGGACGCGCTCGGCAAATATTGGGAGGACGCCGACCGGGTCGCGATGCTCGCGCGGGACTTCCAGCGGGCGGGCCTTACGCCTGCCGAAGAGGCCCTCTGCCGGTTCGCCGACCGGCTCACGAGGTCCGCGGGCTCGGTGCACGAAGGGGACGTCGCCACGCTCCGGACCCACGGCTTCGCGGATGAAGCGATCCTCCAGGCGATCCTCACGGTCTCGTATTTCAACTTCGTGAACCGGCTCGCGCTTGCGACCGGCATCGACCCGGCCGAAGATCGCGCGAAGGCGTACAAGTACTAGGAGGGCCACTGTGGCGTCCCTACGACCGGAAACGGCGCCGTGCAAGCACTGCGGGAACGTGTTCCTCGTCGCGAGCATGGTGCGCCTCGGAAAGGAAGGCGAGTACGAGTACGCCTGCATGGGATGCGCGCGCAAAGGCCCCGCATGAACCATGCGCAGAGCCAAGTATCAAATAAGCCGTCGTCGATGATTCGACCGAGGACGAGAACGTGACGACTCCCATGAAAGTGAGCAAGTTCGAAGTGAAATCGCACGGCTCGCCGGACGAGGTCCGCGCTCCGGAAAAGACGCGGGTCGAAGTCGTGAAACTCCCGGGGTTCACGATCGGGAGGTTCCACTTCGAGCCCGGCTGGAAGTGGTCGGCGTGCATCAAGCCCGTCGTGAAGACCGAGCAGTGCGAGAACTCCCACGTGGGCTATGCGGTCTCGGGACGCATGCGGGTGCGTCTCTCGGACGGGACCGAGAAGACCATCTCGGCGGGCGAGTCGTACACGGTCCCGCCAGGACACGACGCCTGGGTCGAGGGCAAGGAGCCCTTCGTCGGGATCGAAGTGATGAGCGCCGACATCTACGCAAAGCCGGCGTAGGCGCGCGCCCCCGACTTCATTTTCGGCCCGGCGGCGCAAAGAACGCTTCCGGGCCCCGCTCGAACGTGGGTAGCGTGAGCGCGCTCGCCTCGCCCCCGACGGACACGCGGACCGGGTACGTGGGCGTCGACGGCAGGCTTCCCTCGATCGCGCCTTGCGTGAGCTCGAGCACGAGGCGTGAGCCGGCCGGCACGACCACGTCCAGCGGCTCGAACGATTCAAGTGCCCTTGCAACGCTCGAACGCAAACCGTAAGGGGGCCCGGATGGTGGAGAAATGCGCATGTGGGTCCGCCTCGCGACCGTCCTCGTCGGTACGCTCTTTGCCCCGACGGCGGGGGCGGACCACGTGCCCTCCGACGAGATCCGGCAGGCCTGCGACTTCGGGAACCGCCCTCCGCGGCTCGACTGCGGCGGCGGCATCCCGAGCATCCAGAGGCCCACGATGTCCCGCGAGGACTGGCTCGATCCAGACGACGCCGTGCTAGGGATCGCAATCGGCGGCGACGCCCGCGCCTATCCCATCCGCGTGCTCGATTGGCACGAGATCGCAAACGACGATGTCGGGGGCGTCCCAGTCGCGGTGACGTACTGCCCGCTCTGTGCGACCGGCATCGCGTTCGACCGACGCGTCGAAGGCCGGGTGCTCTCCTTCCACGTCTCCGGCTTCCTGTACAAGAACGACCTCGTGATGAAGGACTCCGAGACCGGGACCCTCTGGAGCCAAGTCTTGGGTCAAGGCATCCGTGGCGAACTCGACCGCGAGGACCTCGATATCGTCACTGCAAGCACGCTTCCTTGGCGCGAGTGGAAACGGCTCCATCCGGAAACGCTCCTCCTGCAGCCGCCGCGGTGCGGCGACGGCTCGACGGGCGAGACCTCCTGCAACGACCGCCCGTTCCAGCGTCCGTACGATCGCTTTCCCTACGGCGACTATGGCGTGAACCGGCAGATCGGCATATCGCCCCACCAAGGCGGCGACGTGAAGGGCCTCCATCCGAAGGCGATCGTGCTCGGGCTCCGGGCCCCGGATTCGGTGAAGGCCTACCATGTCCCGTCCCTTGAGGAGGCGCGGGTCGTGAACGACCGCGTCGGCGACGAGCCCGTCGTCGTGACGTTCGCGTCGGGCGGCGCGCAGGCGTTCCTTCGCGACGAGGGCCGGACCTTCCGCCCGGGAGCCGAAGACACAATGGTCGACGAGAACGGACGAGCGTACCATGCCGCGACGGGCGTGCCCCTTGCGGGCGGCCAGCCGCTCGCAGCCTTCCCGGATCAGGTCCGTTCGTTCTGGTTTGCCTGGCTCGACTTCCATCCGGCGACCGCACTGTACACGACGCCGGCGGGTACCGCGGCGGAGCCCCCACGGGGCGACGAGCGCAGCGTGCCGGCCGTCGGGGGCGGCGCGGCCGTCCTCTTGGGTTTCGCGCTCGCGGCCGCCTGGGCCCTCGTAGGCGGGAGGCGTCGCAGATGACGCGACCCGGGAGCGAGAGCGCGGACGTGCAAGGCGCCGCGTTCTGGCGCGAGTTCGACGGGATCCCGCTCTGCCACACGCCCGCGACCGACGCCGAGCGACGAGCCCTCGCCGCGAAGGGCGCGTGCGGCCCCGGCTGCGATTGGAGATCGCGCTCAACCGATGAACGCGGATTCTAAGGTGCAGAGCGGGGCTAGGCGTGGTGGAGGCGCTGTGGCTCGTAAGGAAGATCGGCCCGGATCGCCCGTCGTTCACGTGGTGCTACGAGTGCGACGCGTACCTTGAATGACCTTCGCACCGCGCACGGCGCACTGCGCACCGTCACACGGGTTTCGTCGTCTGCTCCCGCCCGATGAGAAGGAGCCGCCCCATCTCGGTGAGCTTGATCACGAGGCGCCCTTGCTGCGCGCGGTCGACCTCGACCAAGCCCAGCTCCTCGAGGCCCTTGTTGTCGCGGCCTCCACGGATGTGGTACGAGAGGAGGGACTTCTCGACGCCCGACGCCGTCGACAGGTCGTTCAGGCTGTCCGCGACGCCGCCGGCCCGGTCGAGGCTCCGCAGGATCGCGAGCTTCGGCTCCGAGACGAGCTCCGCGTAGCTGAACTTCAAGACGGGGAGCGCGAAGCACATGTTCTTCTCGTTCACGCCGATCGCCTTGATCCCGTGCACGAACGCGGCCGACAGCGCGCTGCAGGTGAGCATCTTGTCGCCGGAGGACACGTTGATGATGACGTCGTCGAAGCGGAGCCGGCCCTCGGTCACGATGCGGCCGACCTCGCGGAGCGTGTCCATGAGGATGTCGGGCCCCACCTCGACCCGCTCCACGTCGACCTTGAGGAGCGAGACCTTCTCGGCGAGCGCGCGCACCGTGTCCTTGTCCTTCTTCATGTGGAAGAGGACGAGCTTCGACAGGGGATACTCGCGGATCCCGATGAGGACCGGATCCACGTCTTCGCCGACGGTAGCAAGATGCAGGACCTTGACCATCGAACCCGTCTACGTGCCCCCGCCCGCTTAAACTTGGCTTCGCCGGTTGAAGGGAATCCTTAACCGCGACGTCCGCGTGCCCTGCTTCGGTGGCATCGTGACCCCGAAGGCCCCTCCGCGGTTCCAGTTCGCGCTTGTCCTCTTGATCGCCGCACCGCTCGCAGGGTGCCTGCAGGGAGACGACGATGCCGACGACGGCGGCACTCCGCCCACGGACACGTCGGGGAGCACGACCCCGCCGCCAGCCGCGAAGCCTCCGGCGCCGAAGGGAGACGGCCTTACAGCGACCGAAATCGCGACGCTCGTCACCGCCTTCAATGACCAGCCTTTCATGGGTGGCCAAGGCTCGCCCGAACATGTTTGGAAATGGGTCACGCCGACCACGTTCATCGGGCTCCATTTCAACAACGCGCAGCCCCTGTCGGCGACGAAGCTCCTTTGGATCGTCATCGGGCAGAAGGGAGTGTTCTGCCGCGAGACGCAGCCCGGCGGGAACACGAGCGGGTTCACGCACTTCCACAAGGCGACCTCGGCGAACTGGGACGCCGGCCACGGTGGCCAGGCGGGCGACCAGGGCTACTGGCTCCTGCACGTCGGCGTCGACATGTTCGAGGCCCCCGCGTGGTCCGTGAAGCCGGGGACCGATTACAGCTTCATGCCCACGCCGGCGCCGGCTTGTGCTGCGAACGTGCCCGACGTGGACGTCGACGCGCCGGGCGCGGACGCGCTCTCCGCCGTCGAGATCGCCGCCCTCAGGGCCGCGTTCAACGAGCAACCCTTCCAAGGCGGACAGGGTTCGCCCGCGCACGTGTCAAGATGGGTGAACGAGGAGGCGTTCGTGTTCCTTCATTTCAACAACGACGACGTCACGAAGGCCACGGGGCTCCTGTGGTTCGGACTCGGCACGCGCGGAGAGTTCTGCAGGGCGAAGCAGCCCCACGCGGACTTCACGCACTTCCACCAGTGGACCTCGTCCTCGTGGGACGGAGGACACGGAGGCAAGGCCCGGGACCAAGGGTACTGGCTGCAGCACAACGCCGTCACGGAGATCCCGCAGGGCGACATGATGGCGGGCACCGGCGTGCCGTGGGGACCGGTGGCGGTCGGGGTCGACCGTGGGTTCATGCCGACCCCGGCTCCGGCCTGCTGAGGTGGACATGAGCCGGAGCCGGGTCCGAGTCCAACGAGCGTTCGCTTCGCTCGCGCTCCTTGGACTCATGATGCTTGGGAGCGGTGTCGCGCAGGCGAACGTGCGCGAAGTGCATCTCGTGGCGCAGGAGACGGAGGGCGCCCCCTTCGCGTTCTCGCCTGCACGGATCGAGATCGCGGCGGGCACGACCGTGCGGTGGGAGAACGACGAGGACGTGTTCCACACGGTGACGTCCACGGATTCCCAGATGCGCCGTCAGCCGAACGGCGTCTTCGACGAGGTCCTCGACGCGCGTGGGAAGACCTTCGAGTTCACGTTCGCGGAGCCAGGCACGTTCGAATACTATTGCCAGCCGCACGCGGCGTTCATGTTCGGCACGGTCGTGGTAACGGAGGCGGAAGGCGGCGGCGCGACCCCCGGCGTTGGCGCCCTCGCGTTGCTCGCCATGGCCGGCTCCGCCGCCCTCCTGTGGAACCGTTGGAAGAAGGCTTGATGAGGGCGCGGGCCCTCGGAGCCAACGTGGATCGAGTCCGGATCAAGATCTACCGGTTCACGGGCCGTGCTGTTTCATAAAGAATGAGACCGGCGGGGTTCGTCGTGCGGCGTGGTTCAGGCATGGTGGATCGCCTCGGGGACGGCGTAGTCGAGGGAGGAGTGTTCGCGGGTGCGGTTGTACCAGTCGCGGAATGCGTCGAGGCATTCTTGGAATTCTTTGTAGGTTTGGGGGTCTTTCCACATGAGCCATTCTTCCTTGAGGGTGAGGACGAAGCGTTCGACGAAGGCTTGCGCGTTGGGGGAGTAGGAGGGGCCCGGGTTCCACTGGACCTTCCGCTCCGATAGGTAGGTCTGGCAGTCGTGGTTGGCGAATTCGCCGCCCCGGTCCGTGTGGACGGCGGCCGGAACGTGGTCCCGAAGCGCGGTCTCGTAGAAGCGGAGGGTCGAGGCGGAGTCCTCGAACATGCTCGCGGTCAAGGCAGGGCAGTAGCGGGAGTGCGCGTCGATGGCGAGGTACGCGAAGTACTTCTGGTTCCCGATCCACCATTCGGTCGTGTCGATGACCCAGGCCTGGTCTGGTCCTTCGACCCGGATGGGTTCGACCTTCTTGCGGATTCGGCCTCGGCGGGGTGGGACGAGGAGGCGGAGGTCGCGTACGACGCGGTACGCCGTGCTCTTGCTGACGAGGACGCCTTGCTTGGCGAGTCCTCGCCAGACGCGTCGGTGGCCTGCGACGGGCGGCAGGTCGCGCAGGGAGGCTTTCACGAGGGGTTTGAGGTCTTTGGGTCGGAAGAGGCGTGGCCGGCCGCTTCCCGTGCGGCGTCCGGCCACGCCGCCGGCGCGGTGTTCCTTGAGCTTCCGGTAGAACGTCGCCTTGGAGAGGCCGAGGCGTCTCCGGACGGGTTCCGGAGGCAGGCCGGCGTCCTGGATGCCCGCAAAGACGCGTTCCCAGACT
>JBQTJL010000188.1:0-6262 GCA_052387135.1 Methanobacteriota archaeon
GTTCCTCCCGCACTGGATCCTCCTCTATTCGCTCTTCTCGATTCCCTTCGGGCAGGCCCTGATGCGGTGGCTCAAATCCTGGGAGTTCCGGAGGCGCCACGCCGACATCGCGGGGGGCACGCCGCCGCCCGCGAAGGAGGCGTGATGCTCGTCACGATCACCGGGCCCCCGGGGGCGGGGACCACGACCGTCTGCAAGATGCTCGAGAAGAAGCTCGGGGTCCCGCACGTCTACGCCGGCCAGATCTTCCGGGAGGCCGCGAACGCGCGCGGCATGTCCCTCGAGGAGTTCAGCCGATACGCCGAACAGCACCACGAGGTCGACAAGGAGCTCGACGGCCGGCTCGTCGAGGTCGCGCGCACGGGAAAGGTCGTCCTCGAAGGCCGCCTCGCCGGCTGGATGGCGTTCCGGACGAAGCTCCCGAGCTACCGCGTCTACATCCGGGCCGACGACAAGGTCCGCGCCGAGCGCGTGGCCCACCGGGACCGGATCGCGGTGTCGCAGGCCCTGCAGCTCAACAAGGCGCGCGAGGAGTCCGAGGCGAAGCGGTACCGGGAGATCTACGGGATCGACATCGCGGACATGGGAGTGTACGACCTTGTGCTCGACTCCACGAACATGCCCGCCGCGAAGATCGCGGCCCGCGTCGAACGCGAGGCGAAGCGTCGCTTCAAGCCACAAGGTTGAACCGGGCCGGCGGAGGGACCAAAGTCCCCTCGCGGATTCTTTACGACGTTCCGTGACCCTGCGATTCCCGGGTGATGGAGTGAGAGCGTCGGCGAAACGGCTCGGCTGGGTCGTCGTGGGAGCTGCCGTCTTGGTGACGGGGCTTCCGATGGGTTTTGCGGCAGAAAGCGGCGAATACCTCAACGAAGAGGACGGGAACGTCTACTGGTACGATGCGGAGGCGAACACCCTCACGTACCTGTACCCGAACGGAGGCGAGTCCTTCGGCCCGGAAAGCGGCGGCTGTGATCCGGAGGCGTCCTCCTGCGAGGGAGAGTGCGCGTTCAGCGCGGCCGAATGGTGGTTTACCACGACGCTCTACGTCGACACGGGAGCCTGCGCCAAGGCGGGCGGCACCTTCAACGCGGGCGCCGGAACGTTCACGGCCCGGTACCGCGACGAAGTGCGGCTCGTGATCCCGAGCGGCGTGAGCACGGTGAAGTACACCTACCAATGGGACTGGTGCGTCCGGAACTCGACCGGGCACGACATCGACTGCGGCACGGCCCACGAGGAGGACCTCGAGTGCATCGGCACCGGCCTCGTCGCGTCCTGCACGTTCGGACCGTACGAGACGGCCCCGATCGAGGTCGTCTCCGGCGGCGTCAGGGTCTGCACGAAGAACGTCCTCAAGGAAGAGGGCGTCGCGAAGCGTTGGACCGCCTGGATCTGCACTTAAGATCAGTGTCCATCCTTGGGCACCCGCGCTCGAAGCGGGGCGCGGGTGCTTCGATATTTTTCCCTTTTTGAACTCGCGGACTCCGGGTACATTACCGTTCCGGGAAATCGAAATACCCCCGGCCGGTGGGCCCCGATATGAAGGTTTCCCGAATCGGTTGACGTCACCTGCAGGCGGCCCCCCTATCAAGATTCCCCGATTCCGAGTACCCCCGGGGAGGTCCTAGATAGGGCCGGGTGATGTGTTGTCGACCCGTCTGCTGGTCGCGCTTTTCGCCGTCGGGGTCTTGGGCCTCGGCGGCGCCGTCGTCGCCCTCGTCGGGGAGTCCGGCGAGTGCGACTACGCGGGCGACTGGACGCAGGCCACCGGCGTCTACGCGGGCGCCGCCGCCTGCGCCAAGGTCGACCTTTCGGCGTCCGCGGGGAGGGTCACGCTGACCTTCCGCGACGACTCGCGGCTCGGGACGGCCGGCGTCTACAACGTAGCGTGGGCGTACTGCTACTTCGGCGCCGACGGCCTTCCCCGCGCCTGTCATCACCCGGCCCCCGTACAGGGCGACTGCCGCGTGCCGCTCTCGGCGGCCTGCTCGTTCGGCGCGCGCACCGTCGTCACGGACGAGATCCCGGCGGGCGCGACCCGCGTCTGCGCCCGGAACGACCTCCTCGCGGACGGGGTCGCGGTCCGGTCGACCGGCGAAGTGTGCGTGGCCCTCTAGCACCGTAGGAAGATTGATTCTTGGAAGGCCTTTCGGGGCAGGGCCCGCAGCAGTGGTCTAGTTGGTCAGGACAAAGGCCTTCCAAGCCTTTAACCCGGGTTCGAATCCCGGCTGCTGCATCCCTCCTCGTCGGGCCTCCCCGCGTCCTCGGGCGATGCGCGGCATCTTTTCGCACGCCGCGGCGTCGGGCTCGTCGTCCATAGCGATGCTATGGCCTCCTCGCCCTCCTTGCGGCCTGCGAAAATCTGCTCGCGCCTCGCCCTGCGGGCGCGGGGTCGGCCCTCCTCGTCGGCGCCATACTTACTTAGTAAGTATAAAATAAGTATTGGCAAGAGTGTTCGGGCCCCCTGCTTCTCCGCGTCACTCGGTGGTCGGCGGAGTCTACTGGGAGGCCCGTGTGTCCCCGGCTACCGGCGCCGTTTCACCCTTGCTCGCGCATGTCGGGGCGCGTGAGGCCGGGGAAGCTCAAGAGGCCCGGTCCGTGGATAAAGGTTCGCTCTCGCGGGCAGCCAGCGCGAGGACGACCCGGCGCCCCCGGCGCTCCTTCACGACGAGTCCGGCGGAGGCAAGGCGCGCCACGGCGACGCTCACCGAGGAGGCCGGCATCGACAGGCCCACGCGGAGCGTCTTCATGTCGCAGGACCCCATCGTCGAGAGGCCGTCGAGGACCGCGCGGACCATCGGCGCGGAGAGCGCGATCACGGCCTGCTTCTCGCTCCGCTCGACGGAACCCGTGACGAACAGCCGGCTCTGGCCCTCGCCCACGGCCTCGACGACGCCGGCCCGGCGAAGGACGTCGACGTGGCGAAGGACCGTCTTGTAGTTGAGGCCGAGCGACCGCGCGACCGAGCCCACGCGGGTCCCTGGCGAGTCCGAGATCTGCTGGTAGACCTTGCGGCGGGTCTCCTGCTCCAAGACCTCGTGCCCGAGGACGCGGTGGTAGAGGACGGCGAAGATGACGAGTGCGGCGAGGCCGACGAGGACGGCCAGGCTGCGCGCCGATCCGGAGGATCCGAGGACCGGCAGGCCCGAGGTCGACGCGAAGGCGGGAAGCGTCGCGGCCGTCGCCGCGGATCCCGGACCTCCGTCCGCGTTCCCGATGGCCGCCTCGACCGCCATGCTCGAAACGTACGCGGCGCTGGAGATCGGGTCCCGGTCCAGCAAAGGAGGTGGCGGGCCGGGCATCGCGACCGGCGGCGGAGTCCCGCGATCGGGTCCGGCCTCGGCGAGTCGCAGGCGGGCTTCCTTCAGGGCGAATCCCCAGACGACTTCCGGCAGCGCCTCCTGGGACAAGGACACCGCGCCGTGCGCCCCGGTCCGGCCCTTCTCGAAGACTGCACAGGCCGGCGGCACCGGATTCGACGGATCCTTGCAGAGGGGGAGCACCCCGTCCACGGCCCGGTGCGTCCACGCGTCGCTCCGTTCGGAGGGCACGAAGGCGTTCTTCGGGAGGAGGCGGATCGACCCCTTGTCGCTCGTGTAGAGGTAGTCCTGATACAACTGGCAGACGTCCCAGCAAAAGCCCGGCTCGTAGCCGGTGAACGGCGTCGGCGCGGAGTCCATCGCTCGCGCACGCACGAACACGCCCTCCTTCGCCGGCGCGCCCTCTTTGCCACGGGTCTGCTTTCCGGCGCGAAGCTCGACGTCGTCGCCGACGGCGGTCGGCACGAGCCCGTCCGCCTGGAGCCAGGCCCGCTCCAGCGATTCGAAGACGAGATGGCGGACGCGGGCGTCGCCGATTTCGACGCGGAGGCCACCCGAGAGACCACCGACCGGCGGATCCGCCCGCACGGTGGCGTGGTGCAACCGGGGCGCCGCGGTGATGCGATCATCGCCCGGCGACACGGTGCCCGCCGTGTCCAATCCGACGAGGCAAGGAAACGGGGAGGCCGGACACGAGTCCGCGGGATCCTGCGCGACCTCCACAGAGACCGGTGACGCCCCTGCCGCCGCGGCAAGCGCCGCGACCGCGACGAGGGCGAGGGCCGGCCACACGCGCCAAAGCCGCATCTAGCCCGCGGCGCCCGGCTCCAGGTCAAGCCCACCGGGAAGGCATACCGGCGGGATGTCGACGAGGTCGCAGCCTCCCGCATGACCGCAGGCGCTTGCCTCGCCCGCCGGCGAGAATGGAGAGTCGACCGCTACTAGGCATAGGCCCGCCGCGAAGGCCATCGCGGCCACGAGGAGAATGCGTCCCACAAGGCTCACCCGACCGGTCCGTTCCGCTGGGGCTTCTTCAATCTTGCCGCACATTCGATGAAAAGTCCCCCCGGCGGATGACGCAACGGGGGACCAAAAGTCTTTTAAGTAGCACGTCTAGTGCGAGCCGGGCTTCGGCGGCCGACGAGCGCCGAGCCCAGGTGTAGACATGTCGCAGGTCCGGCTTGCGGTCGCAGGGGTCGGCAACTGCGCCTCCTCTCTTGTCCAGGGGCTAGAGTACTATCGGCGTCGTGGGGTGGACCACCCCGGCGAAGGCCTGATGCATCCCGACATCGGGGGGTATCATCCCTGGGACATCGAGGTGGTCGCGGCGTTCGACGTGGACCGCCGCAAGGTCGGTCTCGACGTCTCCGAGGCGATCTTCGCAAGACCGAACTGCACGAAGACCTTCCAGTCGGACCTCCCGAAGACCGGAACGACGGTCCAGATGGCTCCGGTCCTCGACGGAGTCGCCCCGCACATGGCCGACTATCCGGAGGACCGCCGCTTCGTCCCGGCCGACCTTCCGCCGGTCGACGTGGCGGCCGCCCTGCAGGACGCGGGCGCGGACGTGCTCATCAACTACATGCCGGTCGGAAGCGAGGAGGCGACCCGGTTCTACGCGCAGGCCGCCCTCGATGCCGGCTGCGCCTTCGTGAACTGCATGCCGGCGTTCGTCGTGTCGGACCCGGTCTGGGCCCGGCGGTTCTGGAAGGCCCGGCTGCCTTGCGTCGGAGACGACGTAAAGTCGCAGCTTGGCGCCACGATCACGCACCGGATGCTCGCGCGGCTCTTCACCGACCGCGGCGTGAAGATCCGGCACACCTATCAGCTCAATACGGGCGGGAACACGGACTTCCTCAACATGCTCGCGCGGGACCGGCTCGCCTCGAAGAAGATCTCGAAGACCGAGGCGGTCCAGAGCCAGCTCGACACGCCGCTTCCGAAGGACGACGTCCACATCGGGCCCTCCGACTACGTCCCGTGGCAGAACGACAACAAGGTCGCGTTCATCCGGATGGAGGGCGAGCTCTTCGGCAACGTCCCGATGGAGCTCGAGATGCGCCTCTCGGTCGAAGACTCCCCGAACTCGGCCGGGGTCGCGATCGACGCCGTCCGCTGCTGCAAGCTCGCGTTGGACTACGGCATCGCGGGGCCGCTCTTTGGTGTCAGTGCCTACCTCATGAAGCACCCGCCGATCCAGACGACGGACGAGTTCGCGCGGGAATCGACCGAGGCCTTCGTGCGGACGCCGCGGCTCGCCACGATGCGGGAACGGCTGCACCTCAAGCCCGGCTCGCGCGGGTTCTCGTACTGGCGCGAGACCGCGGCCGGGAAGCTCTTTTCGACGCTGTTCGAGGACGAGACGACGGACGCGCAAGTAGCAAGGAGCAAGTAGCAAGCGCTCTTGCCGCTTGCCGCTTGCCGCTTGCCGTCGCAACATCGATACAGAGTCCCGAAAAAGGTTAATAGCGTCGCACTCCACGTGCGGGTCGGAGGCTGGAGAGGGAGGCGCGACGCCCCCCCGCCCGGTCGAGGACCGGGCTTTCCTTTTTATCTGAAGGCTGCTAGGGGCTAGCGCTGGCGCTAAGGTTAGCGCTAGGGGCCGCCCCGGGACCCGGCGGAGGCTCCGCGAGGCCCGACAGGGCCACGGCCAGCGTCGAACCGGGCGAGAAGAGGGCGTGCTCGGCCGCGTCATGGGACGCTGCTTGGCATGATTCAATTTCCGGCCGCGCCGAGTACCGAGACGGCCGGTTCGGCGTACCTGAGGTCGAAGCACCGATTCAGCGGATCGGCGCACGACGCGTCTTTGTTGAAGGACCACATGATGTACGAGATCCGTGGACGGTCGTGGACGTCGACCTTGATGCTTGTGGAGAGTCCGCTCGCGTCCGCCGCATGGTCCACGATCTCGATCGACCACCCGTTCGCGGTCTTGGTCG
>JBQTJL010000189.1:0-1618 GCA_052387135.1 Methanobacteriota archaeon
TGGAGCGGACTTTGAGCGCGGCCTCTTGACGGTCCGCGCCGTGAAGGGCCACAAGGATGTGCAGACGACCATGATCTACACGCACGTGGCGACCCGGAACCGGTTGGGCGTCCGGTCGCCCTCGGACGCAGCGTAGAAGCGGGTCCGTGAACCCGTTTGCGGCAGCGCGTGCGGGACACGACGGGCCACCGCCGATGCAACAAAACCCCACGAGCCCGCCGTTTCCTACGGCAGCCGCCCGCGCGCTCGCTTCGAGCGGAAGTCGAGCTTCATCTCCCACGTCCGCTTGAACCCGAGCTTCTCGTAGATCGGGAGGCCGAACTTCGAGGCGTGCAGGCTCAGCTTCGGGAAACCGCGCGTCTTCGCCCAGCGCATCGACTCGCGCACGATCTTCGTCGCGAGGCCCCGGCCGCGGTGGGTCGGCTCGGTGAACATCGAGAGAAGGTACGGCTGCCAGGGTCCGTCGTAGCCGGGGCGCGGCTGGACCTCTTGGAGCCACAGGCATCCGGACGCGACGACTCGGCCCGCGTCGGTGACCGCCCACGCGACCACCTTGCCGGACCGCATCCGCGTCGCAAGCCATCGGCGATACACGCGGTCGCCGCCCGCGTGGTCGTCGGCGTATCCGCGGCCGCGATACCCCATGTCTTCCCACATCCGGCGCCGGTGCGCCACGAGCGTGTCGAGGTCGCGGAGGGTGGCGCGGCGGAGCTTCATGGGCGTCACGAGCGCCCAAAGGAGGCAATGTTTAAATAGCTTCACCGAAGTGACGGGACTCCCGAGGTGCTGCATGGACCCCGCTCCCGTAGCCCGGCTCACCCGTTTTGAGCGCGCTCGAATCATCGGTGCCCGCGCGCTCCAGATCTCGATGGGCGCGCCGATCCTTGTGGAGAAGCCCGACCTCGACCCGGTCCGCTCGGCCGAGCTCGAGTTCCGGGCGAACCTGGTCCCGATCACGGTGCACAAATCGGGCCCGCGCGCACGCCAGCGCCGCGTCGTCGAGCACCTGAAACCCAAGGCGGTCGAAAAGGCCGGGTGACGGACGTGCCCGAGATCCAGGGCCTCTTCGTGCGGAAGATCCTCGACAGCCGCGGCAATCCCACGGTCGAGGTCGAAGTCTACACCGCGGACTCCCACGGCGTCGCGGCCGCCCCGTCCGGCGCCTCGACGGGACGCCACGAGGTCGCCGCGTGGCCCCAAGGCGGCGTCGACCGCTCGGTCGAGCTCGGAAGGAAGAGCCTCGCCGAACGCCTTCGCGGGCTCGACGTCGCGGATCAGCGCGGGATCGACTCCGCGTTGGTCGAGATCGATGGGACACCGAACTTCTCTGCGATCGGCGGAAACCTCGCGACGGCGGCCTCGCTCGCCTGCGCGAAGGCCGCCGCCGGCTCGCTCGGGGTCCCGCTCTACGCGTATCTCGGCGGAGCCCTCGCCGCGCGCCTGCCGTACCCGTTCGGAAACGTCCTCGGCGGCGGCGCGCATGCGATCGGAGGGACGTCGATCCAGGAATTCATGGCGGTCGCGACCGGCCCGTCGTTCTCCGAGAACGCGGTCGCGAACGCGCAGGTCCACCGGCGCGTCGCCGAACTATTGAAGGCGAAGCTCCCCGGGACCGCGA
>JBQTJL010000190.1:0-1557 GCA_052387135.1 Methanobacteriota archaeon
TTCCGGAGCGTCCGCGTGAACATCTCGGCCGACGTGAACACGACGATCGGCGACACGTTCAGCCCGCGGATCCGCGCCTTCGAGAGCGTGAACCGCACGAGCTCGCCCACGGTCTTGACGCTCACGGCCCGGGTCCACGACTACGGGATCGCCATCCACGTGGACCAGACGATCCGCCGCGCGGCACCCGGCGAGAAGATCACGTTCCTGCTCCTCGTGAACAACACGGGGAACGGGAACGACACGATCAACCTGAATGCGGACCTCACGAACCTCCTCGACTGGCAGCAGGAGTTCCAGTTCAACCAGACGTTCATCGAGAACCTGCCGATCGAGCAAGGCCAGTCCCACCCGGTCCTCTTCTCGCTCCGCCTCGGGCGCACCCCGCTTGCGGCGATCGGCGAGAACCGGATCAAGCTTACGGCAAAGTCCGTCCAGGCCGCCCAGATCGGGAACCGGACGGAGACCGTGCAGGAGATCGTCGTCGACATCCCCGACTACGTGCCGGACGACGTCGACCGGGACGGGTTCCTCGAGCTTGCGATCGACCGGAACAAGCGGTTCGGCGACGGGTTCGAGCAGTTCGTCGAGGTCTTCACGGACGAGTCCCGGAACACCCGCGCGATCTCGACCGAGCGGCGCACGGTCGACGGCGACGGCGACCGCAAGGCCGACTTCTTCGTCGACAAGACCGGCGACGGTCTCCCCGACCTCTACTGGGACCCGGACGACCGGATCCTCGCCGCGATCGAGAACTTCCCGACCCTCGACTTCAACCGCGACGGGACGCAGGAGTTCCTCTCCGACACGAACGGAGACGGTGTCGCGGACAAGCTCTACGAGCCCGCGGCCGGCGTCTTCTTCAACACGGTCGCGATCGACGTCGACGGCGACGGCGCGCAGGACTTCCTCATCGACACGAACGAGGACGGCCGCCCCGACTGGTACTTCAACTCGGTCTCGGGCGTCTTGACCAAGGTCGCGGCGACCCGCGGAAAGACCGACACGTACTCGATCGACACGGACAACGACGGTATTGCGGACAAGCGGTTCAACACCGAGACCCGCGATGTCACCGACGCCCGCGTCCAGTCGCTCGGAGACTTCGTCACGGACCCGCTGAACGCGTTCATGACGTTGCTGTTCCTTGCGACGTTGGTCGCGGCCGGGATCGTGTTGTGGAAGCGACGGGGGACGTAGAAGCGGGTCGTGGCGAACGGGTGGCGAAGGGCCGGCTGCAGCGATAGCAGGTCTTTCCGCCCCCGGGCCGGCGCGCGCCGCGTCTGCGCCTCGTCCACCGCGCGGTCCAGCGGGACCGCGCGTCGCCGCTCGCCCTTCGGGCTTCGCGGTGCGGCGTCGCGCTCGTTCGGTCGTCGCGAGGCTCTTGGTACGTTCCTGGAGCCTCGCTCCTCCCTCCTCGCGCTCCTTGCAGCCGAGTCGCATCCGCTGGCGCCCGCCTGGCCCGGCGGCGGGATCCGACGACGACGGCGGGGGAGAAGGGAGACCCTTGGCACGGGTGTGCCTTGGAGCCTGCGGGACCCCGCCGGGACAACCGCC
>JBQTJL010000191.1:0-1678 GCA_052387135.1 Methanobacteriota archaeon
TTCGCGACCTGCGCCGGCGACCGGTCCGGCCTCGCCGCCAGCAGGAGCGCGACGATGCCGGCGACGTGGGGGGCCGCCGGGCTCGTCCCGGAGAGCTCGAGGTAGCGCGCGGTCTCCGGGGTCGCCCCCGGAAGCTGCGTGAGGAACCGCTGCGCGGGCCGGCCCGCGGCGCCGCTCGAGCGCGCGCTCACGATCCGCTCGCCCGGCGCCACAACGTCCGGCTTCACGTCGCGAAGGTCGGTCCCGCGCGCGTCATACGTGGGCCCGCGTCCGGAGTAGCCTTGCAGGGTCCCGGCGTCGTCGGTCGCGCCGACCGTGATCACGAACGGGTTCATCGCCTCGATCGAGAGCGTCCGGGCAGCAGGCCCGTGGTTGCCGGCGGAAAAGACGACGACGATGCCGTCCTGCACGAGCCGGTTCGTGGCTCGGACCACCGGGTCCATCGGGTCGTAGCCCTCGGCCTCGCCCTGCGCGCGGCCCCATGAGTTCGTGACGACCCGGATGCCGTAGGCCTCGCGGTTCTCGTGGATCCACTCGAACGCCGAGATCGCCGTGCTCGTCGTGAACGCGGACCCGAAATCCATTCCGACGAACCGGACGCCCGGCGCGACGCCCCGGTAGCGGCCGCCGGAGGCCGTCCCGTCGCCGCCCACGATGCCGGCGATGTGCGTGCCGTGTCCGTCCGGGTCGAGCGCCGAATCGACCCATCGGCCGCCGAGGAACCGGACGTTCGCCGCTACGCGACCGGCGAGGTCGGGGTGCGTCGGGTCGATCCCCGAGTCGAGCACGGCCACGGTCACGCCGGTCCCGTCGCCGGAGACGACGCTCGGCGGCGCTGCCGCGCCGACACGAAGGAGGGGCACGCTCCGGTCAAGATGCAGGATCGCGGGGCGATCCGGGTCGATCCGGACGACGTAGGGTCGGGAGGAGAGCCATCGGGCCTCGTCCGGGCTCGCCGCGACCGTCGCAAGCGGCAAGAACCGGTAGTAGGCGGCGTCGATCCCGGCCGCGAGGATCTCCGCGCGCTCCGTCGCCGACGGCGCAACCTCGAAGGTCACCAGGAACCCTTCGGTGCCCGGGGCCGTCGACGGCAGCGCCGGAAGCGCCGCGCCCGCGAGCGTCGAGGTGAAGAGGAGCAGCGCGAACGCTGCCGGCACCCGCGTGGCTCGCACCGACGACATCACCGCTTGCTCCCGAGCCCCCTCCGTTTAAATCTTGGCGAATCGGCCACGGCCCGAACCGCCGGTATTCCCCGTGGCCTGCGCCCGAGACAAACGCTTTATGTCCCCGCCACATTCCCGGCGAGAGGCAAGAAGCAAGGAGCATGCTGGGGTGGCCGAGCGGCTAGGCACCAGACTGCAGATCTGGTCTGCGTGGGTTCGAATCCCACCCCCAGCTTCATCCCCTTTATATCAAATACAAACCATCCAATAAACGATGGACTGGTCGGTCTGGCGCGACGAGTTCCCGATCGTGTCCCGGAAGACCTACCTCAACACGTGCTCGCTCGGGGCGCTCTCGAGGCGCGGGCGGCTTGCGATCACGAACTTCCTCGACTATTGGGACGCGCAGGGCGCCTCCGCATGGTACTTTCCCTTGCTCGCGATGGTCGACTCGGTGCGCGGGTAGGCGGAGCGTGTCCTCGTTGCGAGCCGGTATTATATCTCGTTCGAGCCTT
>JBQTJL010000192.1:0-2572 GCA_052387135.1 Methanobacteriota archaeon
CATGCGCGCGCGGCTTCGCGAATACCAGCGGAAGATGGAGGACGCGCCGGACGACACGAGGAGGTTCCTCCGCGACCGGACCGACGACTTGGAGGAGCTCCTCGACAAGATGCAGGCGGCCGGCGAAGAGGGCTGGAGGTCGTTCCGCGACCGCGCGGACGAGACGTCCCGGGATATCCGGCGGAAGCTCGGGATGGAGACCGAGCCGAAGCCATGAGGACGATCCGGCCCATGCTCGCGACACCGTCCGTCCCGATCGGGGACGATCCCCGGTTCGGGTTCGAGTACAAGTGGGACGGCGTCCGGGCGATTCTGTCGCTTGCGCGCGGGCGGCTCCGGATCCGGAGCCGTACGGCGCGGGACGTGACGGCGCGATACCCCGAGCTCCTCCCGTTCGCGGAGTCGTTCCCGCGGGGCGAGGGCGTGCTCGACGGCGAGATCGTGGCGCCCGGCGAGGACGGTCGTCCCGACTTCGGGAGGCTCCAGCGCCGCATGCACCTCGAGGGGCACCCGAAGGTCCTTGCCCGAGCGAAGGAGGTGCCGGTGGTCTACCTCGTCTTCGACCTCCTGTCGCTCGATGGCCGATCTCTCCTTTCCGCGCCGTACTGGGAGCGCCGCGCGATCCTCGATGACCTCGCGCTCGCGGGCCCCGCGTGGGGCACGCCGCCGGCGCACGTCGGCGAAGGCGAGGCGATGTTCGCGGCGTCCGCCCGGTCCGGGCTCGAAGGCATCGTCGCAAAACGTCTCGATAGCCCCTATCGGCCGGGCGTCCGGACGCGGGATTGGTTGAAGATCAAGAACCGGTTGCGCCAGGAGTTCGTGATCGGCGGGTTCACGCGGGGGACGGGCGCGCGCGGGGGCCGCGTCGGAGCCCTGCTCCTCGGATTCTACGATGGCGGCCGCCTGCGGTACGCCGGCCGCGTCGGGTCCGGGTTTTCGGACGAGACGCTCCGTGTCCTCGAATGGATGCTCCGCCCGATCCTTCGGGCCGAGTCGCCGTTCTCGGATCGCGTCGAAGGCGAGGCGTGGTTCGTGGAGCCCCTGTTCGTCGCCGAGGTCGACGCCGCAGGCTGGACCCACAACCGGACGCTCCGCCAAGCGAGCTTCGTCGGCCTCCGACCCGACAAAGAGCCCTCCGAGGTCGAGCTCGAGGTGCCCGTCGTCCCGGGGGCGTCCTGATGCCGGGCCGGCCGATCTGGAAGGGGGCGATCTCGTTCGGGCTCGTGAACATCCCGGTGAAGCTTGCGAGCGCGGTCTCCGAGAAGGAGGTCCGGTTCCACATGCTCCACGCAGCGGACAAGGCCCGGATCCGGATGAAGCGGTACTGTTCGGCAGAGGACCGCGAGGTCGCCTACGAGGAGATCGAACGCGGCTACGAGGTCGCGCCGGACCAGTACGTCGTGCTCGCGGAGGAGGAGCTCGCGGCCGCGGCGCCGGAGGCCGCGCGGACGATCGACCTCATCGACTTCGTCGAGATCGCCGAGATCGACCCGGCGTTCTTCGACCATCCGTACTACCTCGTCCCGGAAAAGAACGCGACGAAGGCGTACGGCCTCCTCCACGCGGCCCTCACGAAGTCCGGACGGGTCGGGATCGGCCGAGTGGTGCTCCGGACGAAGGAGTACCTCGTAGCGGTCCGCCCCAAGGACGGCGTCCTCGTCATGGAGACGATGCGGTACCCGGACGAGATCGTGCCGGCGGAGGCCGCCTTCGGCGAGGTCGCCGTGCCGACGCGGGCCGAGGGGGGCCGCGAACTCGCGGTGGCGGAACGGCTGGTCGAGACGCTCACGACGAAGTTCGACGCCGCAAAGTACCACGACAGGCACCGCGAGCGGCTGCTCGCCTTGATCGAGAAGAAGGCCGAAGGCGAGGTCGTGACGCCGCCGAAGGTCGAGCGGCCCTCCGCGACGAAGGACCTTCTGAAGGCGCTCGAGGAGAGCCTCCGCGAAGCGCGTCGCGAAAAGGAGAAGGGAGCCGAGGCGGCGGCGTGACGCCGGCCCGAGGCGACGTCCTCGAGACCGACGTCGGAGGCCGGCGGATCCGGCTCACGAACCTCGACAAGGTCTTCTTCCCGTCGACCGGGTTCCGCAAGGGCGACGTGATCCGCTACTACGCGCGGATCGCGCCCGTCCTCCTTCCGCACCTTGCGGGGCGGCCGCTCACGCTGAAACGCTACCCGGAGGGCGTCGACGGGCCCTTCTTCTACCAGAAAGAGTGCCCGCCGCACCGCCCGGACTTCGTCCGCGTCGAGGCCGTCCCTCGGACCGAAGGCGGCGAGGAGATCCGGTACTGCGTCGTCGATGACCTTGCGAGCCTCGTGTGGCTCGCGAACATGGCCGACCTCGAACTCCACGCGTGCCTATGGACGGCCGGAGCGCCCGACCGGCCGACCACCCTCGCGTTCGACCTCGACCCGGGGCCCCCGGCCGGGATCCGCGAGGCGGCCGCGGTGGCGCTTCTCGTCCGGGACGCGCTCCGGGCGGACGGTCTCGAGGCGTATCCGAAGACGTCCGGGGGGAAGGGGATCCAGGTCTACGCGCCGTGAACGACCCGTCGGCCACGGCGTGGCAAG
>JBQTJL010000193.1:0-7441 GCA_052387135.1 Methanobacteriota archaeon
AGGTCGGCCTTCTGCTGGGCGGTGAAGCGGCGCCGGCGTTGGCTGGTCATGTGCGGCCCTCCTGGCCTGGCCGATGCACCTGGCCGGACTTGGCCGTTTGCCCTCCCCTATTCACTGGTGCGGAGCACTGGCCACTTCTTGGCAAGCGCCGCGTGGAGGCGCACGATCGTGCTGTCTTGGATGAGGACGTCCCGGAACCGGGAAAGCCGTTCTTGGAGTTCCCGAGGCGCCCTCTTGAGGGCCTCCTCGATGCCGTGATGGACGCAGGCGTGCAAGAACCGGATGAGGCCAGGAGTGAACCGCTTGTAGAAGGCGCCCCGGCTCAACGTTCCCCGGCTTGTTTTCTCGTATAAGCGGTGCAGGCCTGCGACCGTGTGGACGTTCATGCCGAGGAGGAGGACCCAGAAGAGGGTCACGATGCGCACGACCCTGCGCCGCTTCACGGCGCCCACGGAACGCGCCGTCTCCTCCAGCCAAGTCCGGGGAAACAACCCTCGCACAGACGATTGCCGAGTCCTCCTCGTCTTGTCCCTCGTGCTCTTGGCGTCGCTGTTCTTGCTGGACGTAGGTGCATCCCATCCCTCGGGAACCCGACCGGAGTCCGAGCGAACGAGGCGGTTTCTTGAGGTTTGACGCCTTCACGGTCCTCGACGGGCGCTGGCCAGGCTCCTTGTTCCAACTGGTCGAGTCCCGCCGGCCCCGTCTCTCCTTCGCTTTGGTCACGAGTCCGCTGCCGTAGAGACCGACCCGGTTTACAGGAGGAAAAGCCGCCCGCGCATGGCCGGTGACGCGGTCGCTAAGGAATCACCGATGGAAATCACTTGTAGATGGTCTCGCGCTTTCCGATGGCGGCCACAATGATGACTTGCTCGCTGGCATCGATGTCGGCGAGGATGCGCAGGTCGCCGACCCGCATCCGGAAGCCCTCGACACCCTTCAGGGACATGAAAAAGCGGGCAGGATCCTTGATGGCGGCGTCGAGCTTCTTCAGCACGCGGGTCTGATTGCCGCGCTCCAAGTCGACAAAGTCCTTCTGGGCCCGCTTGCTGAACTCGACCCGGTACATCAGAGGCCCAGTTCGCGACGCATGTCGGCCATGCTCTTTGTCTGGCCGGCCTTGAACTCTCTTCGAGCCGCTGTCAGGGCGCGCTTGGATGCCGGGCCGAGCTCCTTCTCATCTTCTTCGAGGTAGTCGAGCGCTTCGGCGATCACCTCGGCAAACGGTTGCCGGGGATGCCTCTTCAATCGGGCCAGGCGCTCCTTCAGCTCGTCCGAGACCTGAATGGTTGTCGGCATCTACAAGCGACTATAGCACCGTACAGTTATTTATAGACGCGCCTCTGTGTGCGCCGCAAGCCTCGTATGGCGCACCCACGTACCGCCGAGCGAGTCGGTCCAGCCGACCGCTCGCGGGCGCTGCGGCGCGCGCCCGCGGCGGCTGACCTTCGTCGTTGGCCCCTTACGCGCAAGACCAGGAGCGACATCGCGTGACGCTGGTCTCGGGAAGCGGTGGTTACATATACGTGGAGCCCCACATACGTAGTGTTGAAGGTTCAGATCCCTCGTCCACCGACGGACGCCAACCCGCGTCTCTCGACTCTTCTGGAAGTTGAGGCCATTTTGGTCCAGAACCTGCGGGATTGGGAGGGCCCCCTGTCCTTCGCGGAGATCGGGCGGCGCATGAGCGCGAGGAAGGTCCGACCCGCGGTCGTCCGGGCCTGCGTCCAGGAGCTCGTGCGGCAGGGTCGCGCCATCGTCGGCAGCAAGGGCGTTGACCTATTGGTCCGGAGCCCCGCGCTCGAGACGAAGCGCACGGAAGCCCTGGCGGCATGACACGCTGGCCCCGCGCCGACGACGTCCGCGTCGCCGAGGGGTTCAGGGAGGACTTCTTCAAGCGGCACAAGAAGGACCAAAGGCGGGCAAAAGAAGCGTGGGGCGGCCTCGTCGCGCGGCGGGACGCGCTCCTGCGCGATGTCCAGATGGGCGAGCCGATCCCCAAGAATCTCCGGCCCAGGGCGTTCCGGGCGTTCAACACCCTGTACCTGATCCCCGCGCTTCCGCACCGGTTCCGCGCCGTCTACGAGGTCTCGTCGGCGTCGCCCCAAGCGCCCGTGATCCTCACCATCGTCTGGATCGGAGACCACGCCGAGTACGACGAACTGTTCGGATGTCGGACCAGCTAGAGACGTCCAGCGCGATTGCGTAAGGTTCGTATTCTCCAGAAGCCTTCATGCCTTGGCAATGGGATGCGGGCTCGTTACGTGGCGAACATGTCGAGGCGGGAGTTGGAGAAGCGGCGTCTGGCGGCGGATCGTGAGTTGCGGCGCGGCCGGGGAAGGCGCGGAATCCAGGCGCGTATGGCTCGCAAGTACGGCGTTCGCGAGGTCACGGCGATGCGCTGGGCGCGCGTCGTGGAGAAGGAGGGCGTCGAAGGCTTGCGGGCTCGAAAGGCGAAAGGGGGGCCCGCGCTGCTCACCGACCCCCAACGGGACCGGTTGCGAGCGATGTTGTTGGAGGGCGCTTGCGCGCACGGGTTCGCGACGGACATCTGGACGGGCAAGCGCGTGAGCGCGCTCGTCCTCAAGGAGTTCGGGATCAAGTACTGCTGGAAGTACGTGCCCCAGCTCTTGCAGGACCAGCTCGGTTTTTCCTGGCAAAAGCCTGACCGGCAGCCGCGCGAGATCGACCCCGTCAAGGTCGAAACGTGGCTTCGCACGGTCTGGGCGCCCGTAAAAAAAGGGCGCTCGAAGGGCGCTGGACCATCTGGTTCTTGGACGAGTCCGGCGCGAGCCTGACGCCGCTCGTGGGCAAGACGTGGGCACCCCGCGGAACGACCCCGGTCCTGCTCCACAATTTCCGGAAATGGGACAAGGTGAGCATGATCAGCGCGGTCGGCTCGAACCGGAAGCTCCACTTTCAGTTCAAGCTCCAGGAATCCTTCAAGCACGGCGACGTGGCCAAGTTCCTACGGCACTTGTTGCGACACGTCAAAGGCCGACTCGTCGTGTTTCTGGACAACGCCCAGCAGCACAAGGGATCCGAGGTGAGCGCGGTGGGAGAAGCCTACCAGGACCGGCTCTTGGTCCTGCCGTTGCCCCCGTACGGATTCGACTACAATCCCGACGAGGGGGTGTGGACCCACCTGAAATGGGCCCAGCTCAAGAACCTGACCCCACACGACACGGACGAACTCGTCGCGGAACTTCGAAAGGGACTCCGCCGCAGCCAACGCCGACCCCGCCTCGTCGCGTCGTTCTTCCTCGAATCCAAACTACCGAAGAATGACGTCCGCGTATTACTCAACCGGGCTGGACGTCTCTAATGCTCCCCAAGGAGGGGGAATGATGCGTCCGCGTAACGCGGCGGTCCATGCCTGACGCTTGGCGTTTTGCGTTCGCGCGCTTCCTTGCCGAGCATCGCGGGGTTCCGATCGCCTGTGTTCTCCATCTCCGCCACTTGACCCTCTCGACGGAGAAGGCGTACGCCCGGTGGGTTGCCCAGTACCCGGCCGTTCTCCGCGGCGGCAGTCCGCCTCGGCCTCGCCCGGGACCCCGCGGGCCGGCCCCACGTCGTGTATCCCGTGCCGGGGGGGTCGTGTCCCGGCGTCGAGCGCGCAGACTGCGTCTACCACGTGACCCGCGCCGTCTCACGGGGCGAGACCCGCGGCCCGGACCACGCGAATCCGTCCCACGCGCGACCCTCCGATCACGGCATCGGCGGCGCCCTCGTCGCCACCTTGACCTTCGCCGGCCGCAGGACGCGGTCCTTGAAAAAGTATCCTTTCTGTAGCTCCTTGATGATGACGCCGTCCGCGTACGAGGTGGTCTCCTCGCGCATCACGGCCTCGTGGAGCTTCGGGTCGAACGGGTGGCCTTCCGCGTCGATGCGCCGGAGGCCCTCGCGTTCGAGGAGTCCATGGAACTGGCGGAGGATCAGCGTGATCCCTTGGTAGAGCGCGTCGTCGGTGCCCGAGCCCGATTCGAGCGCTCGGTCGAGGTTCTCCATGATGTCGATGAGGTCGACGAGGAGCCCCTCCTTGGCGCGCTCGGTCGCGGACTCGCGCTCCTTCGCGACGCGCTTCTTGTAGTTGTCGAAGTCCGCCCCGAGCCGCTGCAGACGGTCGAGGTACTCCTCGGCCTTCTTGCGCTGCTCGTCGGACTCGGACCGAAGGCGGGCAAGTTCGGTTTCGAGCGACGAGAGGTCGCGGACCGGCTCGTCGGCCTCGGGGGCCGCTTCGCGCTTCGTCGCGTCCTCACGGGTGGTCGCGGAGTCGTCCACGGCCTGGATGAAGTCGGCGATACCGGAAAACCCCTCGGGTCTTGTTCAATGGCGCATACCCAATATTTATATAGTCGCATCCGGACTTGGAGCCGGAAGGCATGTTGAGGCGCCATCCCCTTGCGCTCGTCCTCCTCCTTGCGGCCCCGCTTTCGGGCTGCATCGGGTCCGGAGACGAGACCGAACCGTCTGCGACGTCGACCGAAGGGACGCTGTCGGGAGCCGAGGTCGCGCCGAACGCGACCGAGAACGTGACGGAGTCCACGCCCGAGGCGACCTCGATCGGGGACCAGCCGCACGTCCACGACTACTGGCTCGGCGTCGACACGAAGGTCCTCATGGACGAGGACCTTCCGACGAGCTCGGCGACGGAGACGACGCTTCGCGGGATCTTCCGGGCGTTCTTCCGCAGCCAGCCCGTGAACGCGAGCGTCGGCGGCGCGTACTTCCGGCTCCCCGACGGCGTCACCGTGATCGAGGGCACGCGGAGCCTGATCCTCGACCTCGACGCGTCGAGGATGCAGTTCTTCTCGGGGAACATGAAGCTCTACTACCACACCGCGGGGAACCCGGAGTGGGTCGAGACGGAGCCGATCGGAAAGACGGGCCAGTACCTCATCGACCTTGCCCCGATCGACGCGGACATCGCACATTCGAAGTCGTCCCGCTGGGAATTCCTGGTGCTGCCGCACGGGAGCCCCGCGTACATGAACGGGACGCTCCACGTGACGATCACGGCGAAGAAGGGCCTGGACATCCTCGTGATGCCCGGGCACGGCCAGCATTTCCTCGACTCGAACATCCTCGACGTGATGGACAAGGACGTCCCGTTCTCCTCGACCCGGACCCTGTTCTTCGCCGACGAAGAAGGGACGCGCGACGTGAAGCCCGACCCGGGCCGCATCATCCCGCCCGGGACGCAGTTCGTGAAGGTCGAGCTCTCGTGGGAGATCTCGCAGGGCGCGGAGCTCGTCGACGGGCTGATCCTCCTCTACCACGACGCCTCGAGCGCGAACTACCGCTGCTACGAGCAGCGCGGCAACGGCGGCTTCGGCTGCGGCGACAGCTCGGAGCAGGAAGGCGACGGCAAGAAGGGGAGCCGGAGCTACACGATCGAGGCGTCCCCGCAGACCGTCGATTCGCCGTACGCCGAGGAGTCGGCGTGGGCCTTCGGCGTCTTCGCGTACTCGGACACCGGCCGCCAGTTCCTCGGGGGCCAGATCCAAGGCAAGTACCATCTCGCGGTACAGGCCGTGGGCTCGGACGAGCCGATGCAATAAAAAAAAGAAGACGCGGGGCGACGCTCCGCGCTATTGTACGACCACGTTGTCTACGATCCAGCCGAGGTACGAGTTCGCGGTCCCGTCGACCGAGTCGAAGTTGAACCGCACGAGCGTGCCCGTCGTCTTGTAGCTCGTAAGCGACAACGAGACCGCCGTGAACGTCGTCTGGTCCGCGTTCCGCGAGTCGCGCTGCCACAGCGTGGTCCACGTGCTTCCGCCGTTCGTCGACACCTGCACCCGCATGATGTCGTAGGCGCCGCCCGCGTAGTTCTCCTTCGTGTACCGCGTCGAGAACGCGAGGGTCGGCGCGCCGATCGACGCGATGTTCAGCGCCGGCGTCGTCGCGCTCCCGGTCGTCCGGGCGCCCGTCGCGTAGTTGCACGTCGCGGCCTGGTTGTACTGCAGCGTGTTCGGCGAGGAGCTCGCCGTCACACAGGTCGACGAGACGCGCCAGAGGCCGCCTGTCGTCCAGCCGTTCGCGACCCCGTCGTCGAAGTTCTCGTTCAAGACGGGGCCGGCGGCCGCCGTGCAGCCCGAAAGGTCGAGCGTCGCGGTGCCGGTCGCCGCCTGCCAGCCACCAAGCTGGACGCGGTACGTCGTGCCCGCGGTGCACGCGAACGAGATCTGCGACTGGGTGCCCGAGAAGTCGTCGTTGCAGGCGACGTTCGTGAGGCTCCCGACCGCGGACCCCGTATACGCCGCGAGGACCGTGTCGTAGTTCGTCGACCCGCCGACGGTGTCGATCGTGGCGGTCCCCGAGGCTGCGGCCGTGAAGTGGTACCACACGGTCGCGCCGAGGGACCCGCACGGCGCAGGTTCGCCGGTCTCCATCGTCGCGCCGGTCGTCGTCACGGTCACCGAGGCGGGGCTCGTGAGCGAGACCGAGTTCGCGAAGCAGTTGTTCGCGGGGCCTCCGGAACAGCCGGGCGGCGGCGCACCGGCGGTGGCCGCGTCCGCGTTGATCCGCCCGTACCCGAAGTCCGTGTCCCAGCCGGCAGGACCTAGGTCGACCGCGGTGGTCTTCAGCCGGTTGTCGACGTCCGCGAACGCCCACGTCGGGTTCAGCGTCTTCAGCAGCGCCGCCGTGCCGGCGACGTGCGGGGCCGCCATCGACGTGCCGGAGAGCGTCTGGTACGTCGAGACGCCGCCGCCGAGCGACAGGATGCTCGAGCCCGGAGCCGAGACGTCGACCTCGGGCCCTTCGGACGAGAACGACGACTGCGTGTCGGTCGAGGTGGTCGAGGCGACGATGATCGAGATCGACGCCTTCGACTTCCACGGCTCACCGACGCAGTTCGTGCACGGGCCGGAGTTCCCCGCGGCCGCGATGTGGATCGTGCCCAGGTTGTGCGCGTACTGGACCGCGTCGTTGATCGTCACCGAGACCGGTCCGCCGCCCCACGAGTTGCTGCTCACGTGGGACGCCTGGTCCGCCGCGTATTTCAGCGAGTTCGCAAGCTGCGTGTCGCTCGCCGTGCAGTAGGGCGCCGAGTATCCGAGGCCCTTGATCGGGAGGATGGTGTGCTGCGACATCCCCGCTATCCCCTTCGCGTTGTTGATCGTGGCGCCCGCGGTCCCGGTCGTGTGGGTCCCGTGGTAGCTGCAGCCGGACTCGTCGTTCGGCGTCGCGTCGTTGTTCACGAAGTCCCAGCCGGCAAGGAGACGCCCCCCGACGAGGTCCTCGTGCGTCGCAAACACGCCCGAGTCGATCATCGCGACCTTCACCGAGGTC
Source organism: Methanobacteriota archaeon (assembly GCA_052387135.1). Lineage (GTDB taxonomy): Archaea > Thermoplasmatota > SW-10-69-26 > JACQPN01 > JBQTJL01 > JBQTJL01. The sequence continues at coordinate 7,294 of JBQTJL010000193.1, forward strand.
GAGCCGGTCGTGCGGTCCCACGCGGCCTCGGCGCCGATCTTCTTCGAACCCCAGTGGCCGGAGTTGGAATAGAGAGAGTCGTTCGGGACGAAGCTGATGACGGCGTACTCCGGGTCGTTCCATTCGACGTAACGGACGCGCTCGTCGT
>JBQTJL010000194.1:0-1800 GCA_052387135.1 Methanobacteriota archaeon
GGGCGCGTCGTCTGGTTGGGCTACGCGCAGGTCGTCTTCCGGTACGCCGACGGAGGTCGCGAGCCAAGACCGGTCGTCCCGGGGATGCCCCTTGCCGTCCACGTCCAGTTCTACCCGATGGACGCGCTCGTCGCGGCCGGGCACCGGCTGGTCCTTTCGATCTCGCAGGCGAACTTCGACGACCGGATGCCGGCGACGACGCCGGGCCCGTGGCAGCTCGAGGTGGGCGCCGAGAAGACGAGCCTCGAACTTCCGACGGTCCCGCGCACCGCGCCGGACTTCCTGCCGCCATGGCAGGTCGGCAGCGAGCCCGAGGGCGCGGACGGCGTGCCTCCGTAGCAAGGAGCGAGAGGCAAGGAGCAAGCGCGTGCTTGCCCCTTGCTCCTTGCGGTCTTGCCTCGCTTCAGCACGTCACGTCGGGCACGCACGGCAGCGCCAGGGACGGCATGTCCGGGATCCACATCGCCGGGGTCGGAGGCCCGCCGGCGACCGCGACCGAGACGTAGCCCACGTAGATGTGGCCGTGGCGGACGCCCGGCACAAGGTACGTGATGTCGAGCGCCGCCCCGCCGTAGACCCATTGGCCGGCCGCGTTCGGGAACGGTCCCCAGACCTCGTTCTGGACGACCGTGACCGTGGTCCCGCCAGTGAGCGGGATCGTGAAGCCGGTGTTCGGCGGCGGACAGTGGGCGACCTCGAGCGGCGGGCCGCCGCTGTCGATCTCCAAGACGTCGCAGGCGTGCGCCGCGCTCGTGAAGGACGGGAAGCCCGTCGCGTCCATCTCGAAGTCCAACACCTCCAGCGAAAGGAGCGGCGGGGCGAACGAGGCCTGCGTGATCGAGACGTCGGCGGCGCCGCCCCGGCCGTAGGATTCCGTGAAGAGCCCTTGCCCGTTCGTGAGCGCGACCACGTCGCACTGCGAGAAGATCGTCTGCGCCGTGACCGTAAGGCCGAGGAACGCGTTCGTGTACGTCGCGCCCGCCTCAGAGGCGTCCGCGTGCGCGTTCGGGTCCGTGGGCGGTTGCGCGTTCGAGCGGTTCAGCGGGCTCCACATGCCGGGCACCGCGATGGTCCACGCGCGGCTTCTCGCGAGGCTCACCGTCGCGTCGCCGGTCGTGTCGGCCGCGGTGAGGTCCTGCTCCAAGACGAGGATCCCGTGGGAGACGCAGGAGGCGCCTTGCGGCGTCGGCCGCGGGCAGAGGTCGGGCGACGCCGGGAACGGCCCGCAGTGGGTCGGGACGTTCGGGGGCGGGAGGGGCCCGTGGTTTGCCAGGATGTTCGGGGTGAGCGCGGTCGCAAGAAGGAAGGTCGCAAGTCCGATTCGGAGGAGTCGCATGTTGCACCTCGGCCCCGGGAGCCGGGCGGCGCCGGATAAGGAGCCGGAGCCCTCGGGCCGGCGGGCGCAGGCGGGGGGCTGCGTCGTGGGTACGAGGTACGCGGTACGAGGTACGCGGTACGAGGTACGCGGGACGAGGGACGTCGCGTGAGCCCGCCTGCCTCGTTCCCCGTTCCTCGTCCCTCGTTCCCCGTCGCTCGTGCCTCAGCCCGCGAAATGGCTCACGAGCCGCCCGTGCTCCTCGTCCGTGATCCCGAACCGGCGCCGCGCGTCCGCAAGGACCGCGGCCTCGCGTTCGGTGATCCGGCCATCGACGAGCGCCACCTCGAGCTGGGCCCGGTAGATCTCGAGGAGCCGCATCCGGTCGCCCTGGCCTCCGGAAGGCGCGTTCGGAAAGAGGCGGTCGATCGGCCCCTTCGCCGCCTTCGCGACGGGGGCCACGATCACGGCCGCGACGAGCGCGG
>JBQTJL010000195.1:0-6922 GCA_052387135.1 Methanobacteriota archaeon
AAGGAGGGCGTGATGCCAGCGACGCCTTCGAAGTCGATGATGAGTCCCTCGGCAGTAGGAACGAGTTCTCGCACCTGCCGCTCTAGTGCCCGCGCCGCCTCGCGCGTCACCAGCACCCGGTCACCACCCGACGAGCGGACGCGAAGTCCCGGCATCGGCTACGCCCCCTTGGTCACGATCGCAGCGTACGCCAAAGTGCCTGGAAAGAGCGCCGTCCGCTGCGCCGACTGGTGGCCATCGTTCATCATGAGCATTCCCTGCCCCGAGTGAATAATCAGTTGGCGTCCGGGGGTCTTCATGTCTTCGGAGATGCCATAGAGCCCGATACCCCTATGCGGATTCCCGGTGCGGCTAATCCGTTCGCGAATCGCTTCCTCGATTGCAGTCCAATCGTAGCGGATTCGTCCTTGGAGTTCCGGATTCTTTTCAAGCGATCGTCGGATTCCGATTCCTCCGTCGGCAACGCCAATCACGAAACGCTCGTCCTCTTCAAATTCGTAGAATTGGATGAAGCCGAAGGCCCCCACGGGCGACTCCGCATGCTGGACGGCGTTCGTAGCCAGTTCACCAAAACTTTCGGTGGCGAATCTCTGGGCCACGGCGGAACCCAAATGCCGGTCGACCAAGTTTTCGTAGGCCCGGTTGGCCAGGCGCTGCACGTCCGCTTCCGTGCCGAACTGCGTCATAGGCATCACGATCTTGGCTTCGGGCGTCGAACCTAGCCCCCGGTCATCGACCCGGACGCCTCCGGCTTTCAGTACGTCGAAGAGCCCCGTCCGCTTTAGATAAATGGCCGTTCCAAGGTTCTCCGGCACGAGGACGTCAGTGGGAATCTTGTTTCGGGCTGCCAGGAGCGGATAGATCGCGCACCACAACACGGCTGCGGGACGAACCCACGTGCATTCCCGGAGATCGACTGCAAGCGCTGTAAGGCCGGAGTTTTCGGACCTAGGATCCGCGTTCGCCTGAAAGGCCGGCAACTGTCCCGCGTGGTTGAACTGGTTCGGCGGTCTAATCTCCACAAATGGAAGTGGCCGTGGGCGTTAAAAGAATTGCCGCCTCAGATTGCCACTTGAAGCTGTTTCTGAGCCGGCCCGCCGCCGGGGCAATTCGTCTGGTGCGGCCGCTGCAAGTCACGCTCCCGCGTTCCCGCGCCCCATCCCGTAATCGTCCAAGACCGCCTCTTCCTCGTCGTCGGCGACCGTCGCGACCGCCGTCGCCGTCGCGGTGGGCACGACGCCCGCAGGCTCCAGCGCAAAAAGCGCCTTCGTCCCGAGGTCGGACGTGTAGTAGTGCGTCATGTGCTCGCGGTCCATCGGAAGCACGAGCCCCACGAGGCCGAGCTTCCTGAGGTGCCAGCGGACCGTGCCGTGGTTCACGCCGAGCGCCCGCGCGATTTCGCGCTGGTGCGTCCCGGGGTTCGCGAGGATGTACTGGAGGATGTCCCGCGCGTTGCCGTTCCGAAGCACCGACATCGCGAGCGAGAGCCGGCGCGCCTCGACGCCGCCTTCGGTCGGGTAGTAGATCTTGTAGCCCTCGACCTTTCGGCTTGCGACGAGGTTCGCGCCTTCGAGCTTTCGCAAGTGCCAGAGCACGTTCGTCGTCGAAAGCTCGAGCGCGTTCGCGGTCGCACGAAGGTGCGTGCCGGGATGCGCCTTGATGAACTCGAAGATCGTGCGGCGCGCGTCGTTCTCGAGGACGTTCTCGGAATTCACGAACTTTGCGCCGAGGAACTGGAACGCGAGGTAGAGGACGAGCCCTCCAACCGCGACCTCGATCACGAGCATCGGCGGCGAGAGCGGGTCCACGGTGTCGAAGAACCCGCCGTCCTCGAAGCGGGGATCGACCGGGGGGACCGCCGTCGTCGGGTCCGCAAGCTGCGCTGCGGCCGTCGTCGAAAGGAGGAAGGCCGCGGCAAGCGACGACAGAAGGAGCACCGTGGACGGTCTCGTGAGGATCAGGCGCACACCCAGCCATCCTCGACGGACGGCGATATAAAAAGGTTCGTGAAGGGGATGCGGTCCCCAAGGGGGTTCCGAGGGTCCTTACGAAAGCTCGGGGACGGTCTCGGGGCGCGTCGACACGGGCGCCGCGGTCGGCTCCAAGAACACGCGCGGATAGTAGTTCGCGGTCTTCCCGACCGTCTGCGACTCCAGGAGGTCGACCGTCTGGAGCTTGCGGAGGTGCCAGCGGACCGTGCCGTGGTTCACGCCGAGCGCCCGCGCGATCTCGCGCTGGTGGGTCCCGGGGTGCGTCCGGACGTAGTCGTAGATCACGCGCGCGTTCTTGTTTGCAAGCGCGGTCTGGACGAGGCAGCGGCGGCTCGTCTCGACGCCGCCCGCCACGGGATAGTAGAGCTTGAAGCCGTTGAACTTGCGGCCCCGCACGAGCCCGGACGCCTCGAGCTTGCGGAGGTGCCAGAGCGCGTTCGTCGTCGAAAGGTCGAGCCGGTCCGTGATCTCCTTGAGGCTCGCCCCGGAGCGCTCCACGAGGAAGGCGTAGAGGCCGCGGCGCGTCTCGCTCGCAAGGACGTTCTCGGACGTGACCCACTTTGCGCCGCCGATGAGGAACGCGGCGCCGAACAGGACGAGGCCGAGGATCGCCGCGCTGCCTTCCGGGGTCACGACGAAGTCCCCGGGCGGGGAAAGGTCGACCGGAGGCGGCGAGGGCGCGACGGGCCCCGCGAGCCGCTCGGACTCGGAGAGGACGGTGCCAGCCGCCTGCTGAACGGGCTCGTGCTGCTCGGTCGCCAAGGCGGGGAACTCGACGCCGCTTGCGACCCACGAGGGGGCGCTGCCGACGTCGGCCGCGACGGCCGCCGGTGCAAGCGCGAGGAGCATCGCTGGCAGAACCAGCACAGCCGGCCATGACCTCGACATATCAGCCAAAGCCCGGACGGCCCTCTTGCGTATAAGACGGTTGTGCGCACGTCGTCTAATTCTTAATAACGTTCATTTGTGTGCAATGGGCGCCTGTTGTGTCGTGGTCGTTGACGAGTCCCGCGGGTCCGATCGCGAAAAAGCACGAGTTTTCCGGAAGCGCCCGGTGCTTCACGAGGACCGCCCGACGGCGCCCGTCGAGGGCTCGCTCCAGCCGGATCACGGTCTTTGCAAGGTGCGACAGGAGGAAGCCGCCGAGCGGCCGCGGCCCGGTCCCGCCTTCGACGTCTTCGTAGACCTGGTTCGTAAGGACGAGCGGCACGTCGGCCTTCGCCGCGGCGACCGAGAGTCCGTGGATCCGGGAAAGGAGCGCGCGCCGCTCGGCCACGCCGTCGCCGGTCGCAAGCGACACTCGGTAGAGCAGCGTCGCCGAATCCCAGACGATGAGCCGAACGTCGCGGTGGGCCCCGAGGATCCGGGCCGCCCGCTCCGCGGCGTCGATCTCGTCGGCGAGCGTGTGGACGCGCACGAAGAGGACGTTCCGAACGGCCTTCGGCGAGGCCGCCGCGATCTCCTGGAAGCGTTCGACGCTCACGCCCTCGGTGTCAAGATACAGGACGCGGCCTCGGGCCGCAGCCTCCCTCGAAAGCTGGAGGCAGGCCTGCGTCTTCCCCGTGCCGGGGGCGCCGTAGATCTCGGTCACCGACGCCGGCTCGATCCCGCCGCGAAGCAGCGCGTCGAGCCCCGGGACCGCGAACGGAACGCGCACCGTCCCGCGACACGCGCATCCCTCTTCAAGCTTTTCGCGAGGTTGCGACATGCCTTCGGTGCGCCGTTGGCCGTGCGCCGTTCGCCGTGCGCACTTGGGCGCCCCCTACCGCCCACGGCGCACTGCGCACCGCGCACTGCGCACCGTGCACTGCGCACCGCGTCACAAGCACGCGACAAACGTTCGGTCCTCCCCCGCGAACGGTTAAGAGGCGAGCCGTCGATGCGGCGTCCCGGGGATGCACGTTCTCGCCGGGCCCGGTTCCGCAGCGCTCTCCCGTTCCGCCGCCCTCATCGGGGAGATCCTTTCCGCGCGGGACGAGGGCGCGGCCGCGCTCGCGGTCGAACGCATTCCCGAAGCGCCGGTGCCCGGGAAGGCCTTCGCGATCGACGGAAGCTCGGCCGTGCTTCTCGAAGGGAACGGGATCGTGGTCGGCGCGATCCGGGCCGGGACCGTGGTCGCGGGCGCCGGCACGTCGCCGCGTGCGACGCCGGCCGACCTGCGCCTCGTGGTCTTGACCGAGGAGCGCTCCCGGACCGAGTTCCGGCGGGCCTATGAGGCCTTGGTCGGCGCGGCGCCCGCCCGCGAGCCCCGCGGAGCGGCCGACGCGCTCGAAGGCCTTCGGACGCTCGCCGAGTATGACCGCATCCGCGCGGCGATCTCCGAAGCGGTCGAAGGCGACGTCGTCCTCGTCGACGGCGCGCTCGCAAGGGCGCCCGTAGTGCCGGCGGGCTTCGTCCAGGACTTAGGGCGAGAGGCCTCCGTGCGGGGGGTCGTCCTTGCGGGCGTCGTGAAGGGGACGAGCCTTGCCCTCCCCGGCGGCGCCCCCGCGATGCTCGCGGCCGCCCGCGCCGGGCTCGCCCGGCATCCGCGAGGTGCGTTCGCGGTCGAACTGTCGGCGTTCCTCGATTCTCCCGCGGCGCGGGTCTTTGCCGCGCGCCTTGCTCCGACCGAGGCGCGGCTGTTCCGCGTCGACCTTCCGCGCGACGCCACCGCGCCCCTCGTCTCGCTCGCTCGGATCGGGACGTTCGTCGATCACCCCGGCTACGCGGGCTATCCGTACCCGCTCGCCTTGGTCCACAACGCGGTCACGATCACGGAAGAGGAGCAGCACGACCTCGCCTCGCGGCTTCGAGCGGCTGCACTGGAAGCCGGGGTCGCGCCCGAGGAATGGGAGCGCGTGTTCGCGGATTTCCACGACGAGCTTGACCTCGGCGCCTAGGATCCGGCCACCACATTCGACGCGCTCTTGGAAAGCCTTTAAGCGCACCACATGGTTTGAAGGTCGATCCGGGGAGGATGCACTTTGGACGGGATGCCTGCCAATCCGGCCCTCAGGGCCAAAGGGCGCGTTGTCGGGACGAGCGTCCTTGAGATCAAGTTCCGATGGCCGTACGGCGAGGCGGTCTACCTCGGCGACCTCCTCGCGGCCGAAGACCCCGAGACCGGGACGCGGTTCCTGCTTCGCGTCACGAACGTCCTCCATGGCGTCGAGGCCGCGGCGCCCGACTGGGCCGAGCGCGCCGCCGGCACGATGCTCCGGATGGACGAAGCCGGCCGCGACCACGAGCTCCACGACAAGGAGGCCCGCCTCTACAAGCTCGGGATCGCGGCCCCGCTGGGCTACGTCCGGGACGGTTCCTTCCGGAAGGCAAAGACGCTCCCCGCGCACTTCTCGCCGGTCGAGCGCGCGGACGCCCGCGACTTCGCGTTCCTTGCCGAATCCATGGGCGACGTCGAGCTCGGCTTCCTCCGGAGCGGCGAGGAGGTCGTGCCGTTCCCCGCCGGGATCCCGGGCGACCGCGCGTTCCCGCACCACGTAGGGATCTTCGCGACGACCGGGATGGGAAAGAGCAACCTCATGAAGGTGCTCGCGGCAAGCTGCATCTCGGCCGGAAAGTACGGGCTCCTCATCCTCGACCCCCACGGCGAGTACTACGACGGCGGAGGCGGCGGCCGGAAGGGCCTGAAGCACCATCCGAAGTCGGAGAACCTCGTCGTCTATGCCGCGCGCGAGCTTTCCGGGCTCCACAACAAGCTCACGGTGTCCTCGCACGAGATCGAGATCGCCGACCTTCGGAACCTGTTCGAGTTCTCGGACCCGCAGATGGACCTCCTTTCGGCGGCCCGGTACCAGTACAAGACCGGGTGGTTTTCGGCGCTGAACGACCGGCCCGAGGAGCAGATCGCGCACGAGCTTCCCGGGAAGTTCTACGAGGGCACGATCGCGGTCGTGAAGAGAAAGATCCGGCGCCTGTTTGCGACCGGCCTCGTCCACCGCGACGCCGCCGTCACGGTCACGAAGTCGATCCTCGGCGACCTGCGCCGCGGAAAGACCGTGCTCGTCGACACCGGGGGCCTCTCCGAGGCCGAGGAGCTCCTCGTCGCGACCGTCCTCGCCCGGGCGATCTTCGAAGGCTACAAGTCCCTTTTCGGCACCGGCGACTTCGACCGGAGCCCTCCCGTGCTCATCACGGTCGAGGAGGCCCAGCGCGTGCTCGGGCACGGCTCGAAGGCCGCGACGAACGTGTTCGCGCAGATCGCGCGGGAAGGCCGCAAGTTCAAGGTGGGCCTCTGCGCGATCACCCAGCAGCCGAAGCTCCTCGACTCCGAGGTGATCAGCCAGTTCAACACCCTCCTCGTGCTGGGACTTGCCGACAAGCGGGACCGGGACATCCTGCAGGACTCGGCGAAGCAGGACGTGACGAGCCTGCAGAACGAGATCCAGATGCTGATGCCCGGCGAGGCGCTGCTTGCTTCGCCGTACGCGCCGTTCGCGGTCCCCGCGAAGATCCACCTCTACGAAGAGTTCGTGGAGCGTCTCGGCGCGCCCGCCGCCGCTTCGCTCTCCCCGGTCGCAGCCCCCGTCGCGAGGGCCGACCCGGCGTTCTACTGACGATCATGAAGATCCTCCACCTTGCGGACACCCACGTGGGCTACGCCGCGTACGCGAGGCTCGACGCGGACGGCTTGAACCAGCGCGAGCAGGACGTGTTCCGCTCGTTCCGGGCCGCGGTGGACGTCGCGCTCTCGATGCGGCCGGACGCGGTCGTCCACGCGGGCGACCTCTTCGACGCGGTCCGCCCCACGAACCGCGCGCTCTCGTTCGTGGTCGAGGAGGTCCAACGATTGTCCCGGGCCGGGATCCCGTTCGTCGTCATCGCCGGAAACCACGATACGCCGCGCCTCCGCGAGACGGGAAGCCCGCTCCGCCTCCTCGAATTCTTGGACGGCGTCCATCCGATCTACAAGGGCCGCGCCGAGACCGTCGAAC
>JBQTJL010000196.1:0-2596 GCA_052387135.1 Methanobacteriota archaeon
CCGGACGAGCTGAGGGCCGCCCATGGGCCACGATTTGACCCCGCCTATTTATGATTTCTTGCGGCGGCGGGCGCAGGCCTATCCGGGGGTCCGAGAGGAACCGAGGACCCCCGGCACGTAGGGGCGCGCTTGCAGCGCGGAGGATGCGGTTTCCGTCGACGCTTTTGCCGCAAGGCAAAAGGGTCGCGGGGCAAGCGTTATAAACCGGTCGGCCCGTCCCGCGCTGGATATGCCGGCGAAACAGGCAGGCACCGTCACGCCCGACGTCCCGATGGGGGCGCCGACCGGTGCGCCGCTCTCCAGCATCCTTTCGGCGCACGTGAGCCTCGGGTGGGCCTCGGTCGAAGAGCTCGAGCCGTTCCTTCGTCGCTCCGGCGACGAGCTTCTTGCCCGCGTCGGCAAGCTCCCCGGCGTCTCCGAGGCCGTTCTCGTCGCGACCTGCAACCGCGCCGAGATCTACGTGTCCGCATGGGAACCGTCGGCCGCACGGCGCCACCTCGAAGAGCTGTTCCTCGAGATCGGAGGCCCCGCGGCCGCCCGCGTCGTGCGCTTCCACGAGGAGGAGGCGACGCTCCGTCACCTCCTCCGGGTCGCCGCCGGCCTCGAGAGCCTCATCGTCGGCGAGGACCAGGTCCTGCACCAGGTCCGCGAATCGATGCAGCAGGCCGAGCGGCTCGGCACGGTCGGCAACAACCTCGGTCTCGTCTTCAAGAAGGCCCTGTCGGTCGGCAAGCTCGTCCGCACGAGGACCGGCATCTCGCGCGGGTCCGTCAGCATGGGCTCGGCGGCGGTCGAGCTCGCCGAGGACGCGCTGGGCTCGCTCGAAGGCCGTCGCCTCCTCGTGCTCGGGGCCGGCGAGGTCGCGGACCTTGTCGCGCAGGCGCTCGCCCGCCGCCGCCTCCACGCCGTGATCGTCGCGAACCGCACGTTCTCGCACGCGGAAGACCTCGCGCGCCGTCTCCAAGGCCGCGCGATCCCGTTCGACGAACTTCCTCAGGCCTTGCGCGAAGCCCATGTCGTGATCTGCGCCACATCGGCCCCCCACCACGTCCTCGACCGGCGGGCGATCGAGGCGGCCCGCGCGGGCGACGAACCGCTCGTGCTCATCGACATCAGCATTCCCCGGAACATCGCGCCGGACGTCCAAGAGATCCCCGGCGTCACGCTCTACGACATGGAAGGCCTCCGGGGCGTCGCCGAAGAGAACCTCGAGCGCCGGCGCGAAGAGGCCGACCGCGCGGCCCGCATCGTCGACGGCGAGCTCGAGCTCCTCCGGGCCCGCCTCAAGGAGCAGGCGGCGGACGACGTCCTTCGGGCGCTTCATGCGCGGCTCGACGCGATCGCCTCCCGCGAGCTCGCGAAGGCGCACCGCAAAGCGAAGCTGTCCGCGCACCAGAAGGAGGTCGTCGAGGCGATGCTCGCCTCGGCCCTCGCGAAGGCGTTGGCCGATCCTACGCGGAGCCTCAAGGCCGCGGCGCGGGCGGGCCGAGAAGACCTTCTCACGGCGGCCGCGGAGATCTTCCGGCTGGAGGACGAGGATGGATCGGCTCCGTAGGATCCGCGCGAGCCCCGCGATGCGGCGCCTCGTCGCCGAGACCCGGCTGTCGCCCTCGATGCTCGTCCAGCCCCTCTTCGTCGAGGAGGGTCTCGCCTCGCCGCGGGCGGTCGCGTCGCTTCCTGGCGTCTCGCGCCTCCCGGTGAAGCACGCGGTACAGGCCGCGCTCGAAGCGGCCGACCGGGGCGTCGGCGGCGTGCTCTTCTTTGGCGTGCCTTCGGGGAAGGACGAGACCGGAGCGTCCGGCCGTCGACCGGATTCGGTCGTACAGGCGGCGCTTCGCGCGGTGAAGGCAGAGGCGCCGGACCTCGTCGTCGCCGCCGACACGTGCCTCTGCGCGTACACGACCCACGGCCATTGCGGCGTCCTTCGGGGGGCCGCCGTCGACAACGACGCGACGCTTCCGATGCTCGCGGAGATGGCCGTCGCGCAGGCCGAGGCCGGCGCCGACCTCGTCGCGCCGTCCGCCATGATGGACGCGCAGGTCGGGGCGATCCGGGCCGCACTGGATCGGGCAGGGTTCCCGGAGACCGGCATCCTCTCCGATTCGACGAAGTTCGCGTCCGCGTTCTCCGGGCCGTTCCGCGAGGCCGCCGGGAGCACGCCCGCGACGGGCGACCGACGCGGGTACCAGCTTCCGCCCGGGAACGCCCGCGAAGCGGTCCGCGAATCGCTCGCGGACGAGACCCAAGGCGCCGACCTCCTCATGGTGAAGCCGGCCGGGCCCTACCTCGACGTGATCCGCGCCGTCCGCGACGCGACCCGGCTGCCGCTTGCCGCCTACCAAGTGAGCGGCGAGCGCGCGATGATCGAGGCCGCGGCCGCCGCCGGCGCGCTGGAGCGCGAGGCCGCCGTCCTCGAGTCGCTCGCGGGGATCCGTCGGGCCGGCGCCGACGTCATCATCACGTATTACGCGACCGAGTTCGCGTCGAGGCTGCCCGCGTGACGCGCTCGAAAGACCTTGCGGACGAGGCGAAGCGCCTCATGCCGGGCGGCGTGTCGAGCCCGGTGCGCGCGTTCTCCCCGCACCCCATCTTCATG
>JBQTJL010000197.1:0-7788 GCA_052387135.1 Methanobacteriota archaeon
GACGGTGCGGTCGGCGGAGGCCTCGTCGACCGCCCGCTGGACGGCACGCTCCGATTCGGAATCGAGCGCGCTCGTCGCTTCGTCGAGCACGAGGACGTCGGGGTCGGCGAGGATCGCCCGCGCGATCGCGATCCGCTGGCGTTGGCCGCCCGACAGCCGTACGCCGCGGTCGCCGAGGACCGTGTCATACCCTTGGGGAAGCCCGACGAGGAAGGCGTGCGCGTGCGCCCGTCGCGCGGCCTCGAAGACCTCCGCGTCGCTTGCTTCGGGGCGTCCGTAGCGGATGTTGTACATGGCGGATTCGTTGAAGAGGAACGTGTCCTGGCTCACGACCGCGACGCGCCGCCGCCAGTCGGCGAGGCGAAGCCGCCGGAGGTCGGTGCCGCCGACGAGGATCCCGCCGCCCGAAGGGTCGTAGAACCGGACGATGAGCCCGACGACCGTCGACTTTCCGGCGCCGGACGCCCCGATGATCGCGGTCTTCGTCCCGGGCCGGATGTCGAAGGAGAGGTCGGCGAGGACCAACGGCTCGTCCTCCCCGTACCGGAACGAGACGCCCTCGAACCGGATCGGGGCCGGCCCGTCGGGAACCGCGGCGGTGCCGTCGGCGATCGGCTCGGCCGCGGCCTCGCGCTCGAACGCCATCAGCGCCTCGACCATCGGAAGGCTCCCGACGACGACGGTGCGGGTCTGGTTCAGCGCCGTGACCGGCGCCATGAGGCGGAGGAGGACGACGAGGAACGCCATGAGGACCGCGGCCCAGGCTTCGCCCGAGCGGCTGAGCGCGAAGGATCCGACGATGATGAGCGCCCCGATCGTCGCGACGTTCACGATCGTGTAGGTCGGGACGACGGCCTCGCGGACCATTCCCTTCCGGTAGAGCGTCCCTTCGTAGGCGTCGATGAAGGATCCGTACCGCCGCCGCTCGTGCTCCTCGCGCCCGAAGAGCTGGATGGGCCGGATGCCCGAAAGGACCTCGAGCGTCGCCTGGTTGATGCGCTCCCAGGCGTGGTTCATCTCGGCGCCGAGCGTCCGCGCCTTCCGGTTTAGGCCGGCGACGGCAAGCGTCCCGAGAACCGAGAGGGCGACGGCGGCGGCGGCGAGCTGCCACGACGCGACGAAGAGGAGCGCCGCGTAGAGCGCGACGACGAGCGCCTCGGGGATCGCCGCGACGAGGAGGCCTGCCGTGACCGCGGTCTGCTCGCCGTACGACATGAGCACGGTGAGGAGCCGGCCCTTCGGCTGGCGGTCCACGTACGCCATCGGGAGGCCAAGCGTGCGATCGAGCGTCCTGCGCCGCAGGTCCGTCGAGAGCCGCCGTTGGAGGAGGCGGCTCAAGGCGCGGCTCGAGTAGAGAAGGAGCGCGCGGACGACCTGGAGCGCGACGAGGAGGACGGCGATGAGCCGGACCTTCTCCTCGGTCGAGCGCCCGCCGAAGACCGGCACGAGGAACCCGAGCGGGGTCCCCGAGCCGACCTCGGCGCCGCCGATGCTCTCGACGAAGGGAAGCACGAGCCCGATCGTGAGACCCTCGGCGACGGCCGACAGGGCTCCGAGCGCGATCACCGCGGAAAGCACGAGGCGGTGCTCCCGGAGGAGCCCCCCAAGGTACCGTGCCGCATCGGCGCCCGAAGGACCGGCGACGCGCCGTCCCGCTTCCGCGTTCCCGCTCATGCGATCTCCTAGGTATGGAGCCGGATCGGGATGCCGGCGTTCCGGACGTGCGAGCGCGCCTGCATCGGATTCTGGTCGCGGAACGCAAAGAAGGTGCCGGCCGCGACCGCGTCCGCCTTTCCCTGGACCATGCCCTCCGCGAAGTGTCTGGCGACCCCGCAGCCGCCCGAGGCGACGACGGGCACTGTGGCCGCCTCGGCGACGCGCCTCGTCGTCTCGAGGTCGAGGCCTTGGCGCGAGCCGTCGCGTGCGATCGACGTGAGGAGGATCTCGCCGGCGCCGAGTTTCTCCGCGCGGACGGCCCACGAGACCGGATCGAGGTCCGTCGGGACGCTGCCGCCGCGCGTGTACACGCGTGCGGTCCCGTCGGCGGCGCGGACGAAGTCGATCGAGACGACGACGCATTGGTTGCCGAAGGCGTCCGCGGCCTCCCGGACGAGACCGGGCCGTTCGACCGCGGCCGTGTTCACGGCGACCTTGTCGGCGCCGGCCGCGAGCAGGCGCCGGAAGTCCTCCACGGAGCGGACGCCGCCTCCGATCGTGATCGGCATGAAGACCTCCGCGGCGGCGCGCTCGAGCACCTCGATGGCCGGGGGTCGGGCTTCGCGCGACGCGTCGAGGTCGAGGAAGACGAGCTCGTCGGCGGCCTGGGCCTGGTAGATCTTCGCCTGCGAGACGGGGTCGCCGACCTCGATGGTCTCCGCGAACCGCACGGTGGCGACGAGGACCATGCGGGTCCCGTGGCGGCTTCGTCTGAGGAGGAGCTTCGGGATCAAGCGCCGCTTCAGCATCCTAGGCCCTCCAGACGAGGAAGTTGTCGAGGATCCGAAGGCCGTGGTCCTGGCTCTTCTCGGGATGGAACTGCGTGCCGAAGACGTTGCCCCGGCGCACCGCCGCGACGAACGGGCCTCCATGGTCGCAGGTCGCTTCGGCGTCCTCCTCCCCGCAGGACATCGCGTACGAGTGCACGAAGTAGAAATCCGCGTCCGCCGGGACGCCCGCAAAGAGCGCGCTCGCGGGACGGGCGCGCACGCTGTTCCATCCGATGTGCGGGACGCGGAGCGTCTTGTCGGCCGGCTCGATCTTCCGTACCTCGCCGTCGATCCACCCGAGCCCCGCCACCTCGCCGCCTTCCTCGCCTCGCCGCGCCATCACCTGCATCCCGAGGCAGATGCCGAGGACGGGAATTCCCCGGTCGCGGACCGCTTCGTGGAGCGCCTCGACGAACCCGAGCTGGGCGAGGTTCGCCATGCAGTCGCGGAAGGACCCGACGCCGGGGAGCACGATCCGGTCGGCGTCGGCGAGTCCAGCCGGGTCGTGCAGGATCGCGGCGTCCGCTCCGAGGTGCTGCAGCGCATGGCACACGGACCGGATGTTGCCGAGCCCGTGATCGACGACGGCGACGGTGCCCACGGCGGATCACTTCTGCTGGCGGCGGAACCGCTCGAGCTGGACCTCGGCCGCCTTGCGGTCCATCGGCGCGTGTCGCGGCCACGCCGCAAAGTCGTGCGTCCTCTCCCCGGGCCGCTCCGTGGTGCGGTCGTGCTCGTAGGGCGAGATCGAGTGCGAACGCGCGATCTCGTAGAACTCGTCCTCGGTGAGGCCCACGAAATCGAGGAAAAGGTCGAGCGACGGCGGGCGCTGTCCTTCGTTCTTCTGGACGACGCGGAGCCCTTCGTCGTGGGTCATCCGTCCGTTGCGGATGTCGATCGACGCAAGGTGGGCCGGCCGCGCGTATCCGCGCTTGATGAACTTGATGTAGTCGCGGACGCCCTGCATATAGCATTCGATCTTCTCGTAGCCGTAGCCCGGCGGGACGCCTTCGACCTCGTCGCCCTGCCATCCGAGCTCGTCCTCGATGAGCTTCGCCTGGCGCTTCACGTCCCAGGGGAGGTAGGAGCCGAGGCAGACGGACCGGTAGTTGATCCGCCGGAGCTCGCGAAGCGGCGGGTACGAGAAGGGCTTGAGGTCCCGCTCCGAGACGAGCCCTTCGAGGCGGACGAGCATGTCGTCGGCGTTGATGCCGAGGTTGATGTAGCGGTTGAACCGCTTCTCGTCGACCTCCTCCGGCTGGTCGTAGCTGTAGTAGGTCGTGTACTCGGAGGACGGTTCGCCCCAAACGACGAGCGGCACGTGGTAGCGGATCGCGACCCACATCGGATAGGAGAAGATCCCGGTGTGGCAGTGCCAGCAGAAGTCGCCCTTCTCGAGGAAGGCCTGCAGCATCAAGCGCTGGACGACCTTCCAGTTTGGAGTGAACTGGAGGAAGTCGACGCCGAGCTTCCGAAGGGTGCGCGTCGTGTTCTCGTGGAGCTTCGACCGGAGGAACCCGTGGTCGAACCGGACGACGAGGGGCTTCACGTCGTATTCCGTCACGAGGTGGTGCAGGGTGAACGTGCTGTCCTTGCCGCCGGAGAAGGGCACGATGCAGTCGTAGTCGTGCTTGCCGCGGTAGCTCTCGATGAGCGCGGCGAAGTCGGATTTCCGCGCGCTCCAATCGATCTTCGTCTGCTTGATGTCCTGGTTGCGGCACACGCTGCAGACCCCCTGCTCGTCGAAGACGATCGTCTCGAGGGTCTCCGGCATCACGCAGCGGGTGCAGCGCACGAGTCCGTCGGCAAGGGGCTTGTGCGTCATGGTTCGTCTCCGGGTCGGAATCGGGAAAGAAGGACCCGATCGTCGGGCCCGTCGTCCGAGAGGTAATGGGCGCGGAGGCGCGCCTCGATCGTCCAGTCCGCCTTGAGGACGGCCTTGATCGAGCCTTCGTTGCGGCCGTAGCACCCCGCCGTCAATCTGCGGAGGCCGAGCGACGAGAAGGCGTGGTCGGTGACGAGCCGGATCGCCTCGGTCCCGTACCCGCGCCCCCAGCAGTCCTTCTCGCCCACGAGAAGGCCCACGTCGGCGGTGCCGTGGTGGCGGTCGATCGGGCCCAGCTTGATGTTGCCGATGTGCCGCGCGTCGAGCTCCATCGCGAGGAATCGCGTCGCGGGATCCGCCGCCTGGGCCCGGACGAAGGAGAGGACGCCTTCGCGGGTCGGCGTCGAGAAGCGCGCTTCGAGGTATCGGACCACGGCCGGGTCCCGCATCCAGGAGAGGTAGCGGCCGTCGACGTCGCTCTCTCGGACCGGTCGCAGCGTGAGGCGAGGGCCGCGGAGCCGGAGCTCGGAGGGCGCGGCGACCGCGGCGTCGGCACGGGGGGAGAGGCGGGTCACGGTGCGGAGGCTCCTTGCGGGCCGCCGCCGCGGACGCGTTCGGTGACGTCGGTCCATCCGGCCTCGTCGCGCGGGTCGGTGTAATAGAGCGTGTCCGGGACGAGCGGGAGGTCCGTCCCGAAGTAGTGGTTGAGGACCACGCGGAACGTGTTGACCGGAGTGATGGTGTCGTAGAGGAGCGCGTCCCCGCCGTCGGGAAGATGGTACGCGTTGAGGATGCCGAGACGATCTCGGATGGCCTCGAGCGGCGGCTCGGTCCCGCGGGGGAACGGATGGGTCGCGGGGCCGTGGTCGCCTTGGATCACGATGATGGGAGCGGGCTCCGAGTCCGCAAGGATGGTGTCGACCGCCTGCAGCACCATTCCGTTCGTGTACCGCAGCTGCTCGACGTAGCCTTCCGGAGGATGCCACGCGTTGGGACCGCCGTCCTCGACGTCGGACACGCGGCCGTCGGCGCCGAAGACGTACGGCGGGTGCGGGACGAGGAAGTGCGCCACGACGAAGACGGGCGGTTCGAGCCGAGGCGCCTCCCGCAGGAACGCGAACCCGCACCGGATCCGTTCGACCTTGGCGGCCTTGCCGCCGGCGTCCATCCACGGCTTCAGGGCCGTGGTTCGCAGGAACTCGCGCACGAACGACTGGGGCTCGCCGCAGGCGGCATAGACGTCGGCCTCGCTCGGGGTCGTGGTGTACGGGGCCCCGGAGTCGAAGGTCGCGTATCGGTATCCATGCGCCCGCAGCGCGCGGGCCACGGCTCCGTTCGCCGCGGACGAGGTCGAGGGGAATTGGGAGGGCGCGTCGGGCGTGCCGGGCTCGGCCGCGATCGTCTCGATGTGCCGCATGTTGAAGGAGGACGGAAGGGAGAGCGTCGTCGTGGCGTAGTTGCTGTAGGCCTCGTCCACGACCACGAAGCCCCGCGAGCGGAGTCCGTTGGTGAACCCGCGGTTGTCGTGGCCGAACCGCTCGGCGAGGACCTCGTCGCTCGCGTAGCCGTCGAGGATGATGTAGTAGATGTCGCGCCCGCCGCCCGCGGCGGTGGCGCCGGGAAGCACGGGGTCCGCCGCGGCGCCGCGATCGAACTCCGCGACGGCGGCGACGCCGACGAGCAGGCTTGCCGTCACGACCGCGAGGAGCGCGAAGCCGAACGCGCCGAGGAAGCGCACGACCTCCGGCACGCGCCGCGGACGCCGAAGGACCCACGCCAGCGCGACCCCGCCGAGGAGGACCCAGACCCCGTAGAGATGCCGCATGCGGAGCGTCCCGAACGATTCGGTGCCGGAAAGGGCGAGGTGGACGTGACCGAACGAGTAGAACGCCACGACGCCGAACGAAAGGAGCAGGGCGGCCTGCTCCGGTCCGAGCCCGAGGCGCCGCGCCCCGGACCAGCCGGCGACGACGACGAGCGCCGTGGCCGCGAGGATCGTAAGCATCGCGACGTCCGCCTCCCGCCGCAGGAGGTCGTCGAGCACGGCGAGCTCGCGGACGTTTGCGCCGACGAACGCGATGGCCGGAGCCGCCCCGAGAGCGAGGGGTACGGCAAGCGGGGGAATCCGCATCACGATCATCCGATCCGCCCGTAGAGGTAGAGGACCCTGCCGGAGCCGGCGATGGGCTCGGCCGCCTCGATCCGAAAGCGGCGCCCGAAGGCGGACTCGAAGGCGGCGCGATCGTACGGCGGACGCTCGATGCCCGGCCGTCCCGAGAGGCGGAGGGCCTGAGGGTCGTCGGGCGGCACGAACTCGACGACGACGCGGTGCGCCGCCTCGGCGGCGAAGTCGACAACCTGGTCGATCGAAAGGTTGTTCGCAAGGACGAGGTGGTGGACCAGCGCGAGGAACAAGCCGAGGTCGGCGGGGCCGCGGGCAACGAGCGACATCCGTTCACGCCCCGCCCATCCGAACGGGCCCGTGGGGTTCGCAAGGTCCATCACGAGCGGAAGGAATCGCTCGTCGGCCTCGGCCGCGCCCGCCCGATAGGCCGCCTCGACCGCTCCGACGTCCGCGTCGAACCCCACGGTCGGGATCCCTCGGGCGGCCGCGATCCGCGCGAACGTCCCGGCGTTGCAGCCGAAATCCCACACGGTCCGCGGCGCCGCCCGGTCGAGGAGATCCCCCACGATCCGCGCCTTCTCGGCGGCGGCGTCGGCGGCGTAGGGCCGCGTCTCGTCGTAGTCGCGCCAAGGCGTGACGAGGGGGGCCGGACGCAAGCGCCGGACGGCGGAGGAGAGGTCGTCGAGGAGGCCGAGGAGGCCCGACGTCGGGACCGTTTGTTTCCGGGAACGGGCCGCGCCGCCTCCGGCGGCCATCTTGCCGTGGAGGAGAAGGTGGACGAGCAGCGACGGGCGGAGGCGCGCGCCGAGCGGCAGGATCCGCGACGCAAGGTCGAGCGGGACGCCGTCCAGGTGGCCCCGGAACAGCGAACCGAGCCGCGGGTCCACGTGCGCCATGATCGCGAGGGGCGCGAGGAAATGCATGCAGAACTGCCGATAGGCCGCCCAGGGAGCGCCCGGCTCGCGCCGCGCGAAGGACGAGGTGTCGATGAAGACCGGCCGGCACCCGCGGAATTGCACGTTGTAGGCGCTCGCGTCCCTGAGCGTCATCCCGCGCTCGACCGCGAGACGCTGGACCCGGAGGGTAAGGAGCGCGGCGTCGCGGAGCGCGGAGAAGCACCACTCCGAAGGATACGACACGAACGGAAGCTCCTCGGGGGAGAGCAGGAGATCCCCGCGAAGATCCTCGCCGAGGTCGCGGTGCGGCACGAGGAGCCGGTCCGCGACGAGCGCATCGTACAGTCCCGATCCCATGAGGAGGCGGTAGTCGTCGCGGCCGGCGGGCGTGATCCGACGGAGGATACGCCCGTCCCTGCGGACCACGTACCCTGCCGGATCCCGGAAGGATCCTGC
>JBQTJL010000198.1:0-5838 GCA_052387135.1 Methanobacteriota archaeon
TTATCAATCAGAGGCCGGACCGGGACGGGAATGGACGGGAATGGGTCGAATGGAGGCCGGACCGGGATGGGAATGGGCGGGAATGAGCGGGACGGACGTCCCGGTCCGCCATTTCCGCCCTATCCGGCATTTCCGCCATTTCCGTCATTCCGGCCGCGCCCGTGTCCATATCAGGGACAGGTTCCCTGCCGGAATCTTGAAGTGCCCCGACAGACACACGCCGAGCTTGCGGGACAACCCCTATGGCTCCGCAAGCTGGATGGGAAGACACGATCGCCGGGCTCCTCGACCGCCACCTGTTCAACGGCGGTGTTACCGCGGCCGAGGCCGCGGCCGTCCTCGGGGTCTCCAAGGCGGAGGCGCAGCGGGTCCTCGAATCGTTCCCCCAGACCCCCGCCGGCAAGTCGTTCGCGCGCGAGAACGACGTGAGTCTCAACGTCCTCGTCGTCGACGGCGACATCACTCTGAGGCCGGATGCTCGGTATCAGATGTTCGGTGGGCCGCGCGCTACGGACGCAGAGGCGTAGAGGTTCACGTTTTCCGGGTTGACGTGCTCGTAACGGGTGCAATGGCTTCCGCCCCCGGCCGGGCGTATGCGGCGTCTGCAGGCCGATCCCGGCGTCGTCGTCGCCTCGGTCGTCGCCGCTTCCTTGTGAATTTCCTGGAAGCGGCTCCTCTCTCGGCGCCTCCTCCTTGGCCTCGGCCCGCATCCGCTCGCATCCGCCTCGGCCGGCGGCGGACTTGACGACGAGTGCGGGGAGAAGGGACACCCTTCTCGCCCGCGCCCCCTCATCCCCGACATTGTGGTTGGCTGGCGGCGGGCAATTCGAAGCGGGCGAACCTTGACAAGGGCCGTCGGGCGTCCCTAGCTGGTGCCGGTAGATTCAAAGACCTGTTACCGGTGTGGCCGCGCCCGCAGTCCAAGCCAATTTATCCAAAAGAGGAACGGTACGCGGCGTCGTCGTCTTTCCCGCCCCCGGCCCGAGGGCTGCCATGGGATGCGGCCCGGCGGCAAGGAGCGAGCCGAGGAGGAGCCGCGCCTCCAGGAACCTCATCAAGAGGCTCGGCGACGACGAAGGCGAGGGACGAAGCCGCCGGGGCGCAGACCCGGCAGACCGAAGGGCCGCGGGCGGAAAGAAGACGCCTACGAATCGCGCGGACGGTGACCTTCGGCTCCGCAACCGTGCCCATCCCCCGAAGCTCTTATCCCCAGAACTCCCATCCTTGGTCCGGTGTGAAATGGCGCGCGTCACCGTCCGCCCCATCACGTCGCCGCAGGACGTCCAGCGCGTCGTCGACATCGACAAGGCGAACACCGGGAACGAGACCCGCTCGATGTTCCTCAAGGAGAACGCCGAGTTCCATCTCAAGGCGCGCGGCGGACCGGACGACACGGTCGCCCTCGTCGCGGAGGTCGACGGACGCGTCGCGGGGTTCATCATCGGCCGCGTCGCGGGCCCTGAGTTCGGCACGACCGAACGGCTCGGCTGGATCAGCGTCGTCGGCGTCGACCCGTCCGCCCGCGGGCATGGCGTCGGGACGAACCTCGGGAACGCCCTGCTCGACGCGTTCCGCAAGCGCGGCGTGCGCCGCGTCCGCACCCAGGTGAACGCCACGGACGAGTCGCTCCTCGGCTACTTTCGTTCGTTGGGGCTCCTCGAGTCCCGGATCGAGGTCATGGAGAAGCTCCTATGACGAAGGGCGGCGAGGAGCGCGAGCACGGGATCAAGGACGAACGGCGCCGCATCGAGCGGGGCGGGCCCGAAAAGTACCGGGCGGCGCTCTCGGAGGACGGAAAACTCTTCGTGCGGGACCGGCTCGCGCTGTTTTTTCCGGGCGGCCTCGACTTCGAGGACGGTCTCTTTGCGAACAACCGCGCGCCCGAGCTTCCCGCGGACGGCATGGTGACCGGCGCCGGGCTCCTCGACGGACGGACCGTCTACGTGATGGCGAACGACTACACCGTGAAGGCCGGCTCGATGGCCGAAAAGGGCGTCGAAAAGTTCCTCCGAGTCCAGGAGCGCGCGCTGCGCGCCCGCAAGCCGATCCTCTACCTCGTCGACTCGAGCGGGGCCCGCATCACGGACCAGGCCGGTTTCTTCGCGAACCTTCGTGGGATCGGGAAGTACTTCTACTACCACTCGCTCCTTTCGGGCGCGATCCCGCAGATCTCGGTCCTCTACGGCCCGTGCGTCGCCGGCGCCCCCTACACGCCGGTCTTCTGCGACGTGACGATCATGGTGCGCGGGATGAGCGCGATGGCGATCGCTTCGCCCCGGATGGTCGAGATGGTGACCGGCGAGGTCACGGACCTTCCGACCTTGGGCGGCCCCGAGATGCACGCGCGCGAATCCGGCTCCTGCCACCTCATCGCCGAGAACGAAGAGGACGCCGCGCGCCTCGTCTGGCAGGTCCTCTCGTACCTTCCGGACCACTGCGACGCCGAGCCGCCGCGCTACGAGTCCCGGCCGCCGGCCCGATCCCCAGCCGAGATCGCGGGCCTCGTCCCCGAGGACCCGAACGCGCCGTTTGATATGCGCGACCTCGTCCTCTGCCTCGTCGACGAGGATTCCGTCCTCGAGCTTTCGCCCGATTGGGCGCCCGAGCTCATCACGGCGTGGGCGCGCCTCGGAGGCCGCGTCGTGGGGATCGTCGCGAACAACTCGAAGCACAAGGCCGGCGCGATCTTCCCCGAATCCGCCGACAAGGCCGCCGAGTTCATCATGAAGTGCGACGCGTTCAACATCCCACTCATTTATCTTTGCGACACGCCCGGCTTCATGGTCGGGCTCGACGTCGAGCGCGACGGGATCCTGAAGCGCGGAAAGCGCTTCATCTACGCCACGTCGATCGCGACGGTGCCGAAGTGGTGCGTCGTCGTCCGCAAAGCCTACGGGGCGGGCATCTACGCGATGTGCGGCCCCGCCTACGAGCCCGAGGCGACGCTCGCGCTCCCCGGCGCCGAGATCGCCGTGATGGGCCCCGAGGCCGCCGTGAACGCGGTCTTCCGGCGCCACATCGAACGCGTCCCGGCGGGGCCGGAGCGAGAAAAGTTCATCGCCGAGAAGCGCGAGGAGTACAAGCGCGACATCGACATCCACGTGATGGCGGACGACCTCGTCGTGGACCACATCGTCCCACCGACGGAGCTTCGGGACGAGCTCATCCGCCGGCTCGAGGCGGCATCCGGAAAGGAGATGCCGTTACCCCGGAAGAAGCACGGGACCGTTTTCTGACGTGGGCAGGCCTATCGGGGGTCCGAGCCGATGCGAGGACCCCCGCACGTAGGGGCGAGCCACAAGCGAGATGATGCCGTTTCCGTCGACGCTTTTGCCGAACGGCCAAAGGGTCGCGCGGGCATCGACATCCACGTGATGGCGGACGATCTTGTCGTCGACCACATCGTGCCACCGACCGAGCTGCGGGACGAGCTCATCCGTCGGCTCGAGGCGGCGTCCGGAAAGGAGATGCCGCTTCCCCGGAAGAAGCACGGGACCGTGTTCTAGCCGGGGTCTTCGGCATCCGCCGGGCGCGCCGCCGGAGGGATTATGCCGGTCCCGGCAAGACGTGCGCGCGAGGCATGCGTCGCTACGTCCTTTGCCACTTCGGCGGCCATCGGGTCTACTTCCCGAACGCCGCGAGGACCCGCGGAGAGATGCCGCGCCGCCTCCCGGTCCGCTGCGAGCGCGCCGGGTGCCCGGGAGCGGATCGGCATCGTCCCCTCTCGAAGCTCGACTTCTATTCCCCGCGCGAAGTACGGGCCGAGCGTGGCATCGACGGCACCTTGCCGTCCGCCCTCGCGCTCGCCGCGGTGGGCGCCGTCCTTCTCGGCATCGCCGGCGCGGCGGTCGGGCTCATGGCGGGGGCGGCCTCGGGCGTGAGCGTCCGGCGCGCGATGCGGCGCGACGTCGAGCTCTTCAACAAATCCTGACGTCTAGCGGAGCGACGCCATCGCAAGGACCCGTTCCGCCTGCAGGATGAGCGGGCGGTCGATCATGCGGCCCTCGACGACGACGACGCCGGCCTCCTTCGCGTCCCCGGCCGCCGCGACGACCGCGTGCGCCCAGGCGACCTCGGCGTCGGACGGGCGAAGCGCCCGATGGACGACCTCGACCTGTTTCGGATGGATCACCTGCTTGCCGCGGTACCCGAGCCGGGCGCCGAAGCGCGCATCCGTTTCGAGACCCTCGGCGTCGTCGATTCCGACGAACACCTGGTCGATCGCGTCGACGCCGGCCGCGGCCGCCGCCGCGACGACCCGCGAGCGCGCCCACAGCACCTCGAGGCCCTCCGCGGTGCGGCGGGCGCCGACGCTCGCGGCGTAGTCCTCGGCCCCGAACGCGACCGCGCGCACGTGGGACGATGCCGCGGCGAGCGCCGGGGCGTCGAGGACCCCGCGCGCCGTCTCGAAGAGGAGAAGCAGGCCCGCTTGGCACCCGTGCGCGCGGAGCGCCGCCTCGAGGCTCCGGACGGCGTCGACCGATTCGACCTTGGGGACGACCACGAGATCGGGCGAACGCG
Source organism: Methanobacteriota archaeon (assembly GCA_052387135.1). Taxonomy (GTDB): domain Archaea; phylum Thermoplasmatota; class SW-10-69-26; order JACQPN01; family JBQTJL01; genus JBQTJL01. Next base: position 4,522 of record JBQTJL010000198.1, read on the forward strand.
GCGCGATCCAATCCACATCGCCCTGCGCCCATTCGCCGGGCCACGCGTTGATCCGGACCGCGCGCTCCGTCGTCCCGGCCGGGGCCGATGAAAGTGCCTCCGCGACCGCCTTCCGCGCCGACGCCTTCTCCGACGGAGGGACCGCGTCCTCGAGGTCCGCGACCGCGACATCCGCGGGTCCCCCGAGCGCCTTCCGCCACCGGTCCGTCCTCGTGCCGGGCGTAAACAGCACGGACCGTCGGGGCCGCCACCTCACTTCTTCTCCTCCGGGACGCGGACCACGACGAGGGCCGTGCGGCGGTACTGGCAGACGACCTCGTCGCGCTGGTTGCGGACCACGTGCGCAAGCTCGACCACGCCGCGGTCCGGCTTCGACGTCGGACGCTTGCCGAGCACCTTGGTCTCGACCCGGATCGTGTCGCCGTGGAAGACCGGCTTCGGGTGCTCGACCTTGTCGTACCCGAGGTTCGCGATGAGCGTCCCCTCGGTCGTCTCGCGGACGCTGATCCCTACCGAGAGCGCCATGGTCAAGAGGCCGTTCACGATGCGGGCGCCGAACGGGCCCGCCTTCGCGGCCTCCTCGTCAAGATGCAGGGGCTGCGTGTTCATCGTGAGCGAGCAGAAGAGGACGTTGTCCGACTCGGTAATCGTGCGCCGGATCGGGTGCCGGATCACCTCGCCCACGACGAACTCCTCGTAGTGCCGGCCCGGCATCGCCGCGAATTGGGACCCAAAGCAATATATCTTCTGGATGATGCCTAGGCGTGGCCCGGAAGCAGGAAGCGGGAAGCGGGGCGCCGGCGCCGGAACGGAAGCCGCGCTTCGAAACCGACTCGGGATTCGAGGCGCCCCGGCTCGCGACGGAGGACGATCTGTCGCGCCGCGGGTTCGACGCCGCGAAGCACCATGGGTTCCCCGGCGGGCCCCCGTTCGTGCGCGGCGTGTATCCCACCATGTACCGCGGCCGCCTCTGGACCATGAGGCAATACGCCGGGTACGGCACGGCGGAGGAGTCGAACCGCCGGTACAAGTACCTCCTGTCGCACGGGCAGACCGGCCTCTCGGTCGCGTTCGACCTTCCGACGCAGATCGGCCACGATTCGGACCATGGGAAGGCCGCGGGCGAGGTGGGCCGCGTCGGCGTCGCCATCTCCTCGCTCGGGGACATGGAGCGCCTGTTCGACGGCATCCCCTTGGGGACGGTCTCGACGTCGATGACGATCAACGCCCCCGCGATCGTGCTCCTTGCGATGTACCTTGCCGTCGCCGAGAAGCAGGGGGTCCCGATGGACGCGGTCCGGGGCACGGTCCAGAACG
>JBQTJL010000199.1:0-8231 GCA_052387135.1 Methanobacteriota archaeon
GGGTATCGGATCTTCCCCGTGAACCCGACGGCCTCCGAGATCGCGGGCCTCATCGCGCACCCGAAGCTCTCCGCGGTCCCGGTCCGAATCGACCTCGTCCAGGTATTCCGACCGGCCGCGGAGGCGCCCGCGATCGTGACGGACGCCGCCCGCATCGGGGCAAAGACGGTCTGGCTCCAGACGGGTCTGACGAGCCCCGAGGCCCGCGAGATCGCGGCAAAGACGGGCCTCCGGTACGTCGAAGACCGGTGCATGCGTACCGAGCACCGGCGCCTCGTGGCAAAGGGTTATTAGCAAGGAGCAAGAAGCAAGGGGCAAGCAGCGAGGAACGGGGAACGAGGAACGTGACGGGGCTTCGGGACGCGGGTCGGGAGATCGGACGATACTTCACCGGCGAGCGCGCGTTCGACCTTCGCGACCCCGAGACGCTCGCCGCGCTCGCCGCGGCCGGGCTCGCGATCGGCCTTGCCGCCTGGAACTGGTCGGCCGGGAGGTCGAAGTGGCAGCTCGCTCTGGTCGGCCTTACGCTCGCGGGCGGCGCCGCCGAGACGTTGCTCGTCGGTCGGCGCATACCGCTGCACGAATACCTCGCCGAGCGACGGGAATGAGCGCGCTTCGCGCGCGATATGAACTCGCTCCCCGAGCGAAATGAGGCGGTTACGCCGCCGATATGACGCTCCATATCGCGAAGCGCATATCGGGGCCGAAGGCCCCTCATATCGCGAAGCTCATCTCCTCATACCAATATCACAGCGCGTGCGCGGCCTCTTCACCGACCTCTACGAGTTCACGATGTGCGAGGCGTACCTTGCGCACGGGATGACGCGGCGCGCCGTCTTCGACCTCCACGTCCGGTCGCTCCCGCCGGACCGTGGCTATCTCGTCTCCTGCGGGCTTTCCACGCTCCTTTCGCGCCTCAAGGAATTCCGCTTTGAAGAGAAGGAATTGCAGGCCCTTCGGGCCTTGGGATTCTCGCGAACACTCCTGCGGTACCTCGAGGGGTTCCGGTTCCGCGGCAAGATCCGCGCTGTTCCCGAAGGCCGTCTGGTGTTCCCGTACGAACCGATCCTCGAGGTGGAGGCCGAGCTGCCGATGGCCCAGCTCGTCGAGACGCTCGTGCTGAACACGATGCACCTTGAGACGATGCTCGCATCGAAGGCGGCCCGTGTCTACGACGCGGTACGAGGTACGAGCGACGGGGGACGAGGGAGGAGGCCCACATTGGTGGATTTCGGGGCCCGGCGCGCGCACGGAGGGGACGCCGCCATCGCCGCGGCCCGGGCCGCGTACGTCTCCGGGTTCGATGGCTCGTCGCTCGTCGAGGCGAACCGGCGGTACGGCATCCCTTGCTTCGGCACGATGGCGCACTCGTTCGTGCAAGCCTTCCCATCCGAGGAGGCCGCGTTCGACGCGTTCGCCGAGACGTTCCCGGACGGCACCACCCTCCTCATCGACACCTACGAGACGGAGCGAGGGGCCCGCCGAGCGATCGCGGTCGCCCGACGGCTCGCGGCCCGGGGCCACGCCGTGGGCGCGCTTCGGATCGACTCGGGCGACCTTGCGGCGCAGGCGCGCCGCGTCCGGACGCTCCTTAATCGGGCCGGGCTCCCGAAGGTGCGGATCTTCGCCTCGGGGAACCTCGACGAGCACCGGATCCGGACCCTGCTCCGCCGCCGCGCCCCGATCGACGGGTTCGGCGTCGGCACCTCGTACGTCGTCTCGCGGGACCTCCCCGCGCTCGACATCGCCTACAAGCTCTGCGAGTACGACGGCGAGCCCGTGATGAAGGCCTCGGCTGGAAAACGGACACTCCCGGGCGCGAAGCAGGTCTGGCGGAAGGCGCGCGGCGGACGGATGCTCGGCGACACGATCGCGCCGCGCGGGGAGCGGCACACGGGGCAGCCCCTGCTGCAAGAGGCAAGGACGCAAGGGGCAAGCGGGCAAGGAGCAAGGCGTGCCCTTCGCGATGCGCGGCGGCGGTTCCTCGCGGAGTTTGCGAGGCTGCCGGAGGGGAACCGTCGGTTGGCGAAGGCGACGACGTACCCCGTACGGGTCTCCCCGTCGTTCCGGAGTATCGAGCAGAGGGCGATGCGGAGGGCGTGAGGGCGCCGGGTTTGGTCGTGGGCGGTCCCGAAGCGGTGGTCCAGAAGGCGACGACGAGGCCCGAGCGAGGGCCGAGGAGGAGTCAGTCCCAGAACGCCTTCGTTCGCGCGTACGTCATCTCGGCCTCGAGGAGGTCCCGGAGGAACGCCTCCTCGTCCTCGCGTTGTCGCGCGAGGAGCCTTCCGGCCGTCTCGGGGCCGATGCCGCGGCCGGCGAGCGCAAGGAGCGCCCGCTCGCGGTGGTGCGCGACGAGGTCGGCGGCCGTCACGAGCCGCTTGTATTCTGCCTTCTCTTCGGGCGAGAGCCGCTTCTTTTCGCGCACTTTTTCGAGCGTCGTGAGGCTCTGCTCGTGCCACGCCTTGAACGCCGTGATGAGGACCGCGTCGCACTTGGGGCAGGTGCGGAGGGCGGTCGCGCGCTTCACGCGCGTCTTCAAGCGCCACGCCTTGCAGTTCAAGCACGCAAGCTGGACCTCCTCGTCGAGAAGGCGTTGCTTCACGGCGGCAAGGAGCGTCCGCGTCGCGCGGGCCGGCGAGACGAGCTCGATCCGCGTGTCGAGTCCGGCAAGGCCGATCGGTGAGAGCGGCTGGACCACGAGCCGTATGCTCCCGTCCTGGATGCCTCGGAGCGCCGCCCCGGCCCGCTCGACGTCGAGCTTCTCCTCGCGGACCTCGCGCAACGCCTCCTCGTAGAGCGGCGTCCCGCGCCAGAGGCCTGCGAGCTTATCGAGGCGGATCGTCCGAAGGTCGGCCCCCTTGTCGATCGCTCCGAAGCGCCGCGCGACGTGGATCAGGCGATGCCGGAAGTACGGCGTGTGGTGGAGGAGGAGGTCGAGAAGCCCTTCGATCGCCTCCGGCCGGGTCTCCCGGAGAAGCGACAGGATCGCCTCCTTCCCGACGCGCCCGGGCAGCTTCAGCATGACGCGATACGGATCCACGTCGAGGCCGACGCTCGTCCCGAGCCGCGCCGAAAGCAGCGCCGAAAGGAGCCGGCCCAGCGTCTCGCTCGCGCGGGACCCGAGACACGCGTTGAGGATCGCGCGCCCGTCGCCGACCTCGAGCGTGAACGTCTCGTGGGTCGGAAGCTCCAGGGCGCCCTGCTCGGCGACGTAGCCGATCCACGCGTCCGCCGCGTCTTCATCGACGGGATATTCCCGCTGGATCGCGGAGCGGGCCGCCACCGGGCCGTCGGCCTTGAGAAGGGCCATCGTCCGCCCCCGAAGCCTCCCGACCTCCTCCGCGACCTCGTACGGCACCGGGATCTCCTCCCCGACCCACGACGGGACCGCGCCCGTCGGGTCCTTCGCTTCGGCGACCTTGATCTCCTCGTCGCCCGCCTCGACGACACGCCAGGCACGCCCCTGACAGATGAACAGGGCTCCCGGCTCGATGTTCTCGGCGACGAACGCCTCGTCGAGCTGGGCGACGCTCTTTCGCGTGGCGACGTCGCGGACCCGGACGGTCTTCACGTCGGCGATCATCGACAGGTTCTCGACGAAGAACGGCCGCGCCCGCCCCCGTCGGCGGAGGACGTCCGCGCCGGGCGCCACGAGCCGGAGGTCCGCGAGCTGGCGCGCGACCGCGTCGAAATCCGCCCGGGGAAGCTCCGAAAACGGCGCCGCCTTCGTCACCATCGCGTAGACGTCGTCGAGACGGACCGCGTCGTGCTCGAGGCCCAGTGCTACGAGCTGGTTTGCGAGCACGTCGAGCGGCGAACGGGGGATGCGTGTGGGCTCGAGCGCCTCGGCCATCGCGCGTCGCGCGATGACCGCAGACTCGGCGACGTCGTCGGGGCCCTGCGCGAGGATCACGCCGTTTGAGCGGCGGTCGAACCGGTGCCCCGCCCGACCGACCCGCTGCACGATCCGCGTCACTTCGCGGGGCGACGAAAGCTGGATCACGAGGTCGGCGCTGCCCACGTCGATCCCGAGCTCCATGCTCGAGGTGCAGACGAGCGCGCGGGCCCGTCCCTCCTTGAACGCCTCCTCCGCCTCGACGCGGGCCTCGCGGGAGAGGCTGCCGTGGTGCACCGCGGGGGCCCCGTCCTCCGAGAGCATGCGGAAGCGGGCGGACACGACCTCGGCGGATTCCCGCGTGTTCACGAAGACGAGTGTCGACCGGGCCCCGTCGATGAGCTCGCGCGACCGGCGAAGGATCGCGGCCGCGTCCGATTTCGCGAAGATCCGCTCGGCGACCGCGGCGTCCTCGGGGCGCGGCTTCGGATGCTCGACGCGGATCGAGAGCTCCTTTGCGACGGGCACCTTTACCACGGTCGCCGGCGCCCGGCCGAGGCCCGACAGGAACCGTCGGACGACCTCGACGTCGCCCACGGTCGCGGAAAGGCCGACCCGCTGCGAGCCCCCGGTCAGGGCGTCGAGACGCTCGAGCGCCACGGCAAGCTGCGCGCCCCGCTCGTCGCCGGCAAGCTCGTGCACCTCGTCGACGACGACCACGCGGACGCCCGAAAGGTTCCCGCGAAGGCGCGGCGCCGCGAGCATCACCTGCAGGGTCTCCGGCGTCGTGATGAGGAAGTCCGGCGGTTCGCGGGCCTGGCGCCGGCGTTCCGCGGTGTCCGTGTCCCCGTGCCGCACGCGCACGTCGATCTTCAGGCGGCGGCCCCATTCGTCGAGCCGTCGGAGGAGGTCGCGGTTCAACGCGCGAAGCGGCGTCACGTAGAGGATGCTCGTCCCTTTTGCCGCGCGCCGCCCTCGAAGGAACTCGTCGAAGACGGGGATCACGGCGGCCTCGGTCTTCCCCATGCCGGTGGGCGCGATGAGGAGCACGTCGCGGCCTGCGAGGATCTCCGGGATCGCGTGTTCCTGCGCGGGCGTGGGGAGCCGGAATCCGGTCTCCTCAAGGAGGGTCCGGAGCGGTTGGGAAAGCTCAGCGAACGCGCCGGGCAGAGCCGAACCTCCGGAGCGTTCCGACGGTCCCGAGGTCGATGCCGTCGAGCGTCGTCAAGACGGCCTTCTCGAGGTCCACGAGGTCGTTCGTAAGGAGCGGTCCGAGCGGCGACTCGTCCACCGCGTTGAACGCGACGCCGCCGAGAAGCTCGTTGAAGGCGGGAAGGACGATGAGGCGCGCGCCCGGCCGGACGCCGAGCCTTCGGGCGCCCCGCGTGCGGAACCGGGCGCGGACCCAGCACGGCTCCTTTGCGCCGGCGCCGAGCTCGTCCCGAAGCAGCACGCTCGGGTGGTTGTGCGAGATCACGACGGTCGGGCACGAAAGGACCTCGGGCGTCGGCCATGCATGCCCGTGCGAGAGCCCGACGTCCTCGATCGTCGTGCCGGTCGCCGGGTGCCGGACGAGGCCGGGAAGCTCGGGGAGCGCCGCGTCGTGGTTTCCGGGGACGAGTTCGACGCGGGGCGCGAGACGGTCGAGGAAGGCGGGAAGCTCCCGTTCTTCCTGGAACGATGACGAGGCAACGGCGTGCTTCAGGTCGCCGATCAGCACGAGCCGTTGGATTCCGTGCTCTTCGACGAGCTGCACGAGCCGCTCCCGCATCGCCGACGTCTGGCTCTGGATCCGGACGCCGTCCCGCGCGAGGCCCGATTCGAGCCCCACGTGGAGGTCGCCGGCGACCATGACACGCTCGTTTCCAAGGAGGAGGAGCGCGCGCTCTCCCCATATCGGCTCGATGCGCACGGACGGTTATACAACCCAAAAAGTATTTGAAGGATGGGCGCCTCCTCCCGCCCATGGTCGGCAATTCCTCCGATTCACCTGGGCCCCGGACGATGACCACGGTCCAATGTAGCGAGTGCAAGAAGGAGACCCAGGTCCCCTTCCAGCCCACGGCGGGTCGCCCGGTGTATTGCCGCGAGTGCTTCGAGAAGGTCCGCAACCGGGCCGGCGGCGCGGGCGGCCGCGGCGGTGGCGGCTTCGGCGGCGGCCGCGGACGGCGCCCCGGCGCGACGCAGGCCCAGAAGAAGACCTGGACCCGCGAAGACTACCCCGGGTACAAGAATCTCCTTTAGACGGAGATGAACGCTGCGGCGCGAGATGAGCTCGCTTCGCTCGCGATATGAGGCGACTTCGTCGCCGATATGGCGCGGCATATCCCGCTCATTTCCCGCTCATTTCCCGCTCATATCCCGCACATATCGCGAAGCTCATTTCTCGGCCCGTTCCGCGACCGGCCGTAGCACCTCGGGCACGGCGTCGATGACCTCGCTTGCGAGCAGCCCGAAGTTCGACCGTCGCCACACGATCTCGCCCGCCTTCCCGTTCACGTAGGCCGCGACCCGAGCCGCGTCGAATGCCCGCATCTTCATCGAAAGGAGGCCGCCGCAGAGCCCCGCGAGCACGTCGCCCGTCCCGCCGTGGCTCATGCTCGGCACGTACCCCTTCTCGTTCCATTTCACGCGCTCGCCGTCGGAGATGACGTCGACCATCCCCTTCGCGAGGATGGTGCATCCCAAGCGCGACGCCGTTGCCTGCACCGAGCGTGCGCGCTTCTCCGGGTCGCTCGGCAGCTCTTCTCCCGTGAGGATCCGGAACTCGCCCGCGTGCGGCGTAAGGATCGTCCGCTCCCCGAAGAGTCCGTCCTTCCGCGCGACCGCCGGGAACGCGTCCGCGTCGACGACGAGCGCCACGTCCGATTTCCGCGCGGCCTTAACGACGGCTAGACACGCGCGCTTCGTCTTTGCGTCGGTCCCGAGACCGGGGCCGAGGACCACCGCGTCCGATTTCTCGAGAAACTCGTCGAACGCCTTCCGGTTCGCGGCGGGCCCGAGGTCGAGCACGCGGCCTTTCGTGGGGCGGGCGACGATTTCGGGGGAATACGACGCCACCACGGCGTACGCTGGCTCCGGCGTGAGGACGAGCGAAAGGTCGGCGCCGACGCGCATCGCGGCGCGGGCGCAGAGGTAGGGCGCGCCGGTGTAGGGCCCGCCCGCGATGACGAGGACGTAGCCTCCGTGTCCCTTGTGCCGGTCCCGACGAGGGATCGGATAGAGAGACAGTTCGCCCGGGCCCGTGTGGGTCTCCGCCTTCTCGGGGATGCCGATCGGCCGGACGAGGATCTCGCCCGAGTTCGCGCGGGTCATGCCGGCTTTCGTTGCGTGGAACGTCACGGTCGCTTCCGGCCGGACCGCAACGTCCGACCCGAGCCCCGACGGGACGTCGACCGAGAGCACGGGCGCGCCCGAGGCGTTCATCGCGCGGACGAGCGAGCGGTACGGTTCGCGCAGCGCCCCCGAGACGCCGACGCCGAGGAGCGCGTCGACGACGAGCGCCGCCTCGCGGCAGCGCGCCGAGCACCCGTCGGGTCCGATGGTCGCCGACTCTTCGATCCGCATCGCGGGCGGCAGGCGCTCGAGCATCGATGCGGCGAGCCCCCGATATACCGTGTGGGGTTCGGCAAGTAGGATCCGGACGTCGCGACGACGCTCCGCGAGGACGCGCGCCGCCGCGATCCCGTCCCCTCCGTTGTTGCCGCGTCCGCAGACGACGAGGATCGTGCCCGAAGCCGCGCGTCGTCCCGCCTCGTCCGCGACCGCGCGACCCGCGTTCTCCATCAGCGTTTCCGTGGGAACGCCGAGGGCCGCGGCGTTCCCGTCGAGGACCGCGACTTCGGGGAACGAGAGCATGATATAGGCACACGCGCCTGTCGGTATATCATGTTTCCCGGCGGCATGAACCCGAAGAAGATGCAGCAGATGATGCGGCAGCTCGGGATCGAGGTCACCGACGTCGACAACGTGGAGCGCGTCGTGATCACGACCGCGACGAAGGAGATCGTGTTCGAGCGACCCAGCGTCACCGTGATGAAGGCGCAGGGGACGACCACGTATTCCGTTGTGGGCGATCCGAAGGAGCGGGCAAAGCAGGGCGGCCCGGCCGTGGCCGGGCCCGCAGCGCCGGCGATGCCGGCGCGGGCGGAGGCTTTCTCGGAAGCGGACGTGAAGCTCGTCGCGGAACAGGCGCGCGTGTCGCCTTCGAAGGCGCGACAGGCGCTCGCCGAATGCGACGGCAAACCCGCGGAAGCCATCCTGAAACTCATCGGAGAATGACCTCCTCCTCGGGCCTCGCTCCGTGCTCGGCCGGTCTCCGGGTCCTTTTTGCGCCATGCGGCGTCGGGCTCGTCGTCCGTAGCTCGGCTACGGCCTCCTCGCCCTCCTTGCCTGG
>JBQTJL010000200.1:0-8250 GCA_052387135.1 Methanobacteriota archaeon
CTCGAGCCCGGTGAGTTCGTAGAGGAACGAGGCACCGGTGAACGCAAGGCCCGCGGCGGTGAGCAGCGCCAGCCCGATCACCGCGCCCGAAGCCATGAAGGCGCGAACCGTGCCGAGGGGCTTAAACCTCATGAGACGAACTCGACGCCGGCCAGCCCGCGGAAATCCTCGTCGCCCGTAAGGAGCACGAGGTCGTGGCCCCGCGCCGTCTCGTAGATCATGGCATCGAGGAGCCCCATCGGGACGCCTCGCGCGCGCTGTTTCCACTTGGTGCGGCCCGCTTCGTCGCACACGTCGAGCGTCACCGGGAGGACCGCGGAGACGGCGCCGATGTACGTGAGCCGCTCGTGCGAGGGAAGGCCGTGGCGCGCGTAGTGGTCGGCGATCTCGGCGAGCGTCACGACCGAGGTCGCGTGCTCTTCCGACTCGACGAGCCGGCGGAACCTCGCGCCCTTCTCGGTGCCGCGAAAGTACTCCATCCAGACCCACGAGTCGAGGACGTACATCATGTCAGGCGTGCCCGTGCTCATCCTCGCCACCCATCGAGCGCCGTTCCTTTGGCGTGAGCGGCGGAAGCGCCTTGTCGGCGCCGTACATCGAATCGGGGACGCGCTTCACCCGCCGGTACATCCGGCGCAAGAGCTCGTCGTAGGTTTCGACCTGCCACTCGACCTTCAGCTCCGCGAGGAGGTCGCGGGTGCGGTCGGACACGGCCAGAGTCGTCGAGGGCATCCATATTCTATATGATATGTTCTATAGTTTATAGTTTACGCTTGGCATTACAGCGGGATATTCCCATGCTTCTTCGCCGGCCGCGTCTGCCGCTTGTCGAGGTGCGCCTCGAGGGCCCGGACGAGCTTGCCCCGCGTCTCCTGCGGTTCGATCACTTCGTCGATGTACCCTCGGCCCGCGGCGATGTACGGCGAGGCGAACCGCTCGCGGTACTGGGCGACGAGCTCCTCGCGCCGTACCTCCTTGTCCGCGGCCTCTTCGATCTCGCGCCGGAAGATGATGTTCACGGCCCCTTCGGGACCCATCACCGCGATCTCGGCCGTGGGCCATGCGACGTTGTAGTCGGCCCCGATGTGCTTCGAGCACATGACGTCGTAGGCGCCGCCGTAGGCCTTCCGCGTGATGACGGTCATCTTGGGGACGGTCGCCTCGGAGAACGCGTAGAGGAGCTTTGCGCCGTGCTTGATGATGCCCCCGTGCTCCTGCGCGGTGCCGGGCAGGAACCCGGGCACGTCGACGAACGTCACGAGCGGGACGTTGAACGCGTCGCACGTGCGGACGAACCGGGCGGCCTTGATCGAGGCCTCGATGTCGAGGGTCCCCGCGAGGACCTTCGGCTGGTTTCCCACGATCCCCACGCTGCGGCCCGCGAGCCGCCCGAAGCCGACGACCATGTTCCGCGCCCAGTGCTCGTGGATCTCGAAGAGGTCGCCGTCGTCGACGACCCGCCGGATCACGTCCTTCATGTCGTACGGCTTGTCCGGCTCGTCGGGGATGACCGAGACGAGCTCGGGGTCCTTCCGGTCGGGGGGGTCCTGCGAGACGACCCGCGGCGGGTCCTCCATGTTGTTCTGGGGCAAGAACGAGAGGAGGCGGCGGACCGCAAGCAGCGTGTCGAGCTCGTCCTCGCAGGCAAGGTGCGCCACGCCGGATCTTGCGGCGTGCGCCATCGCGCCGCCCAAGTCCTCGAACGAGACCTGCTCGCCCGTCACGGTCCGGATCACCTCGGGGCCCGTGATGAACATGTGGGAAGTCTTCTGCGTCATCAGGATGAAGTCCGTGATCGCCGGCGAATAGACGGCGCCTCCCGCGCACGGGCCCATGATCGCGGAGATCTGCGGCACGACGCCCGAGGCAAGCGTGTTCCGATAGAAGATCTCGGCATAGCCGCCGAGCGAATCGACGCCCTCCTGGATCCGGGCGCCTCCGGAATCGTTCACGCCGACGACCGGCGCCCCGTTCTGGACGGCAAGGTCCATGATCTTCGTGATCTTCCTCGCGTAGGCGAGCCCGAGGGAGCCGCCGAAGACCGTGAAGTCCTGCGAGAAGAGGTAGACCAAGCGGCCGTCGATGCGGCCGAAACCGGTGACGACGCCGTCTCCGAGGATCCGCTTCTTGTCCATCCCGAACGAGTGCGCGTCGTGCACGACGAACGCGTCGATCTCCGTGAAGGACCCGGGGTCCACGAGCTGGTGGATCCGCTCCCGCGCGGTGAGTTTTCCCGCCTCGTGCTGCTTCTTGATCTTCGCGGCGCCGCCGCCTTCTTCGGACTCGTCGCGGCGGCGACGGAGCTCCCGGATCTTCTCTTCGACCGTCATGGGGCGCCGAACGGGCGGCGCTCACTTAAGTCTTGCGAGGTGCCGGACGACCTCGGCGAATCCGTCGCCGTAGTGCCGCTTCGTCGCGAAGGCGTCGTTCAGCGAATTCCGCTCGTGCCCATGCGCGTCGCCCACGAGGAAATACCCGCCCGTGACCCGGCCCATCGAGGCGTCCTCCGGACTGTCGCCGATCGCGACCGCACGCTCGGCCGAAAGGCCGCGGAGATCGAGATCATATTCGACACCCTTCCGCTTCGAGACGCCGGCAAGCACGATGCCGTAGACGTGCGTGTCGCCGGCATCGGGTTCGTCGACGCGACCATTGTCGACCAGCGTGAAGCGCGGGTCCGTGCGTTCGACGAGCCGCCGGGCCGCCCCGAACGGGACGCGGCCTCGAAGCGGCAACGAATATTCCCGATGGAGGTGCCACGGCGCGTAGTAGGCGATGCGGTCGCCGTAGGTGGACGAGAGCTTCCGCCAGACCTTTCCGTACATCATCGTCTTTGCCGGAAGGTGCCGTCCGGTCCATCGGACCGTAAGGTGCGTCTCCGCGCCGAGCCGGTGGCAGACCGCGCTCCCGAGTTCGCAGACGTAATCGGACAACCCGAGCGTCACGCAGAGCTCGCGCAGCTGCAGCCGCGTCCGGCCCGACACCGGCACTACGTCGATCCCCGCCCGCCGCGCCGAAAGGAGGGCCTTCACGACCGCGAGCGTCGTCCCGCGATCGCCTTCGAGGACGCTGCCGTTCCGCGTGAGGGTGCCGTCGACGTCCGTATAGAGGACCCGCGGGCGCGGGCCGCGGTACGATGCGACGCTCCGCATCGCCGCCGGCACCCCCTTTGGACTATAAGAGGGCCGTTATCGGCGTTCGTCGGCCGTCGCGCGAAACGGCCTTAAGGGGTCGCGCCTAAGAAGGTGCGCGGGTGGCCGATGATGAAAAGCGCGTCGGGTCTTTCCGACCCTGGACCCCGTTCCGGCGAGACCGATGCGGCCTGGGTCCTCGCCGACTTCTGCCGCATCTGCGGGATCTCCGAGATGCAGGTGAGCCGGCTCATCCCGTGCCTCATCGTCGAAAAGGAGGTCTGCACCGCCTGCTGCGCGTCGATCGGCGGACCGTTCGACGAGCGCTGCCGCGGCTGCGAATGGGGTCGCCGCTTCTGGGAAGGGCACGACGACGAGACGCCGTCCCATTTCACGGACGATCAGGACTTGTACGTTTGATACGCGCTTGCATGAGGGCGAGCGCGAAGCGCGGGCGCCAGCGCAAGGGAAGGCGAGGGCTAGGGTTCGGGCGAGGGGGGCGACGGTAAGGGCGGGCGAGGTCTGAAGGGCGTCAAAACGATGCTCCACTTTCCTTATTCCAGCCGACGTCGAAGGGAAGTCGGGACTCCGCACCGGCCCCCCAGCATCCCTTAAGCCTTCGTTCTCGACGCCCCCTACCTCGACGCGCCGGTGCGTCCCTTTCACTTTCTTTCCGAAAAGAACGCCCGGACATCCGCGGCCACGTCATGGCTTACGGTCATCCGCGGAAGGTAGGAGGAGAGCCGCGTCCCGCGCCGGTCGAGGAGGACCACGACGCCGCGGTCGTCCGGCCCCCGAAGGAGACGCCCGGCCGCCTGGAGGGTCTTCCGGACCATCGGGGCCTCGACCGCGTACTCGAACCCGCGCCCGAACCGGAAGTCCATGTATCGCTGGAGCGCGGCCTGACGGAACGTGGGCTTCGGATACGGGAGCCCGACGAGTACGACGACCTCCAGTTCCTCGGCCGGAAAATCCATCCCCTCGGAGAGCCGCCCGCCGAAGACCGCGTAGAGGAGCCGCCGCTCCTTCTTCGCGAACGCCTGCGCAAGGCGCATCAGGTCCTGCTGCGAGAGCTCCGGCGTCTCGCGAAGGAACGCGAGGTCCCGCGTCCGGGCCGCGACGCCCGCGAGGAGGTCGAACGACGGGAAGAACACGGCCGTGCTCCGCTCCGTCGCCCGCGCGACATGGCGGACGTGCTCGGCGATGCGGTCGAGGTTCCCCGGATCCGTCCGCCGGTCTTCGTACCGCGTCGTGACGTCCGGCACCAGGAACTCGCGGCGGTGCCCGTCCGCAAACGGCGACGGATACGAGAGCAGCAGCGTCTCCGGCGGGAGGCCGACCGTGTCCCGGTATTCCTCGAGCGGCGCGAGCGTCCCGGACATGTGGAGGGTCGCGAACGCCTCGCGGAGGACGCCGGTCGCCTCGGACGCCTCGAGGCACGCGACGGCGAGGCCGGGCTCGTCGCCGCCCACCGCGAGCCGGACGTACGCCTCGTCCCGGGTCGAGGCCCAGAACCGCAGCGACTCCCCGACGGACGCAGCGTAGCTCCGGGGCACCTTCCCCTCGGCGCGCCGTTTTTCGCGGATCGCGTCGCCGTACTCGACGAGGTTCCGGACGAGCTCGTCGACTCCGCGGCTCGTGAGCTTGAGGCGGTGCATCAGTTCGACCTCGAGGCAATCCGGCGGCACCGGTCCGTCCTCGCCGCGGACGTGCTCCTTCGCGATCTCGCCTACGACCTCGGCGAGCGTCTCGAGAAAGGCCCCGAGGCCGACGCCCCGCTCGGCCGACGCGTCGCCGCCCCTCGCGACCTCGTCCCGGGCCCGGTCCAGCGCCGCGACGGAAAGTCCGTGGCTGAAGAGCTCCCGCGCGTACGCCGGAAGGTTGTGCGCCTCGTCCACGACGACGACGAAGTCGCCGACGTTCGCATGCGCCCAGTTCATGAACGCCTGCCGGAGGCCCGGCTCGAAGAGGTAGACGTAGGGCGCCGCGACGACGAGCGCGTCCGCGACGAGGCTCTTCGTGACCTCGTACGGGCAGATCCGCTGCGACTCGCAGGTCGAAAGCAGCTCCTCGGCCGTGGGGAGGGTGCCCTTCGCCCACTCCAAGACCTCGAACTTGTCGAGCCGCACGAGGTTCGCGTAGTACGAGCATCCGTCCCGCGCGCCGCGCCGCTCTTTCGGGTCGAGGGTCGCGCGCTGGAGGTCGCGGCACATCCGCGAAAGCTCGTTCGTGTCGGCCTCGGCGAGCTCGGGGTCCTCTTTCGCGAGCGTGCAGAGGTTCTTCCGCCCCTGAAGGCCCACGACGCTCCACGGGGCTCCGGCCCGCTCCCGGATCTTCCGGAACTCGTGGACGACCTGCCGCTGCTGGCTGTTCGTGCGGGTAAGATACAACACCCGCTTCCCTTCCCGCACCGCGACGTCGATCGCGCCCGCGAGCGCGCAGACGGTCTTCCCGCTTCCGGTGCCGCTCTCGAGGACCACGTGTCCGCGGGACGAAAGCGCGCGCGTGACCTTCGTCACGATCTCGTCCTGGAACGGCCGCGGCGCGTACGGGAACAGGCGCACGACGGACCATGCGTCCTTCCCTATTAAGCCCCCGCGGGGGAGGTCGCCGAATCGGGTCTGGTTTTCGACCCATTCGGACGGTCCTTACGGCGTCCGACCGGAACCATCGTCCGGTGACCATGAAGAACGCCTTCGTGCTGTTCCTCGGGGCCCTGCTTGCGACCGCCCTTCCGGCCTCCGCCGCCGGAGCCGAGCTTTCGGGGACACACGATTCCGACCTCACGGTCGCGAGTGGCGGGGCGTGCCCGCTCGTGTTCTCGGAGCTCGTCTGCGGCCTTGCGGGCTTCGGTTGCAGGCTCGTCGCCGCCCGGTGGATCTGCGACACCGTGCACCGGCCCACGCTCGCGTAGGTGGCGCTGTGGCTCCTGTTCGTGCGCGGCGGAGCGCAAACACTCCTGTTCGTTGCGGGAACGACGACGGACCGCGTCGTCGTCCGTCCGGCAACGAACAGGAGCAGAGCCCTCAGCCCGCGACGCACAGGAGTACGGCGCTCCGCCCGGCGCCGGAGGCGCCGCTCCGCCCGCAATGCACAGGAGTCCGGCGCTCGGCCCGTCAATCTTGGAACACGCGGTCGACGAGCCACTGGCGCTCGAACGGGATGAGGTCGCCGTACTCTTGGCCGACGCCAAGGAACAGGATCGGTTTCCCGACCGCGTGCGCAATCGAGAGCGCGGCGCCGCCCCGGGCGTCCGTGTCGACCTTCGTGAGGATGACCGCGTCGACCCCGACCGCCGCGTGGAACTTCACCGCCTGCTCGACCGCGTCGTTGCCCGCGAGCGAATCGCCGACGAACACGACGAGGTGGGGGTTCGCCACGCGCTTGATCTTCACCATCTCGTCCATCAAATTGATGTTCGTCTGCATCCGGCCCGCGGTGTCGAGGAGGACCACGTCCTTCAACCTCGACTTTGCGTGCTGGATCGCGTCGAACGCGACGGCGGCGGGGTCGGCGCCGGACTGGTGCTTCACGACGCGGACGCCGAGCCGCTCGCCGTGGAGCTCCAGCTGCTGGATCGCCCCGGCCCGGAACGTGTCGCCCGCGGCGATCACGCTCGTGTAGCCGTTCTCCTTGAGACGATGCGCGATCCGCGCGATCGCGGTCGTCTTCCCGGTGCCGTTTACGCCGACGAACATCACGACGAACGGCTTTTCGGATTTTGCGACGAGCTCGTCGAAGTCGATCGACTCCTGCGAGAGGACCTGGAGGAGCGCCTCCCGGAGCGCCTTCTCGACCGCGGGCTGGACCTCGTCGCTTGCGGCGACGCGGATCGTCTTCAATCGTCCGACGAGGTCCTTGCGGATCGCCTCGACGACCGGGAGCGCCACGTCGCTTTCGAGAAGGAGGAGCTCGAGGTCCCACAGGAGGTCGTCGAGCTTCGACGGGTCGATCGCCTTCCCCTTCGAGGTCGGGACCGGCTCCGCCGGTGGCGGTGGCTTCGCGGCGGTGGGCGCCTTTGGCGCCGGCGGGATCGCGGGCGTCCGCGGAGGAGACGGAACGGATGCGGGCGCGTCGGCGGGCGCGGGCCCGGCGCCGGGCGGCTTCGCCGCCACCGCCGGTGGCTTCTGCGGGGGCCGGGGCGGGACGTGAGGTCGGCTCGCGGCTTCCCGCCCTGCGGCGCGTTCGCGCGTCGGGCCCGGCTTTGCGCCCTCGCTCGGCGCTCCGCTTGCGGTCGTCGGTGCCTCGGTGACGGCCTTCTCTTCGACCTCCTTCGAGAATCGCCGAAGGCGGTCCCGAAGGCCATCGAACATCCCCATCGCGTCACTCCGGGGAGGCCTTTTGCAGGATCTCCGAGATCGCCTGGATCTCGGACTGGAGCCGCGCGGACTCCTTCGCGAGCCGGTCCTCGGTCGATTGCAGCATCTGGAGCCGCTCCTCGAGGGTCTTCACGGCGTCGTCGAGGCCGCGTTCGAGCGAAAGCCCGGAGCCGATCCCCGAGAGGACGGTCTTGTTGTCTTTGAGCGTCGCGAACACGAACGTGCCGGCGCCCACCGGGACGAGGAGCTCCTCGCCGGGCGCCGCGCCTTTCACGGCATCGAGCGTGCTCTTTCCCCGAAGGGCCTCCTCCGCGGCGTCCGCGACCGCGGCGCGGTTCTGCTCGATCGCGCCGAGTTCGGCGCGGCGCGACTCGAGCTCGGCGAAGGCCGCCTCGACGTCCTCCCGTTTCATGCCTTGTTCCCCAGGAGGTGCCGCACGGCGGGGTCCGAGACCTCGTCCGCCGCGAGCGCCTGCGTCGCCTCGACCGTGATGAGGCGGCGCGGCACGTGATGCCGCGAGCCGAGGTTCGAGAGCACCTGCTCGCGCGCGGCCCGCTCGTCGGAGGCGACGACCTCGATCGCGAACTTGTGCTCCTCGCGCCCCATCGGGACGTGGCCCGTGACTCGGAACGGCTTCATCGATTCACACCCGGATTGGGCTCGAATCCCTACTGTCTTATTTAACCCCTTCCGCCATAGCCCTTCGATGAGCCGACCCGTCGCGCTCCTCCTCGTCGTCGCCGACCGAGCCCGCGAACCCGCCCTGCGAACCCGCAAGACCCGGGACGAACGCGAGCGCG
>JBQTJL010000201.1:0-2498 GCA_052387135.1 Methanobacteriota archaeon
GGGCCCCCTTGGCACCCTCCGTATTACGTTTTGTTTGACGGCTCTTGCGGCCCTGCATCCACAAGGAGCGTCAAACAAACGAGATGAACCCACCCGGGGTCTTCTCGCGCGGAAGGTCGGGCTCCCAACCGACCTTCGTCACTCCTCACGGGCCCCGACCTGGTCTGACACCCAGGCAAGCCGCGAATGGCTCGCTTCCTCCCCTTATACGGGGCCCGTGAGACGTTGTTTACGCTGCTCGGGCCAGCGCTAGCCCTTGCCCTTTTGACGGGGAGGAAATCTCAACCGCGGAACCCGCGGTGGAAGTTCCCATTGCCGCTATCTTGAAGACCCCTCCGACCTCGTCGGGATGGGCAACGGGGGTATCTCGTGAAGCGAGCCGCGTTCGTCTCTGCGGCATCCGCCTTGGCGCTTCTTTCCATCGCCGCCTTCGCGAGCATCGCCGACGCGGCTCCGCACGAAAAGGACGCGCCTCCGCACGGCCCCCGCGGGAACGACGCGCCGCCGCGACACGCCGACGCCGGGCCGAGACCCGAACCGGCCCGCGAAGCGCCGTCCGCCTCGCCCCCGCCTCCGCCGTCGCCTCCGCCCTCTCCCTCGGCCGCGCCCTCGCCTTCGCCCCCGCCCTCGCCTTCGCCTTCGCCCTCGCCCCCGGAGCAGGCGAAGAAGCACGGCAGCGGGCACGAGAAGCAGGAAGCGAAGCCGGAACGTCACGAGCCGCGCCCCGAACCGGCCGCTGCCGTCGCGGCGCCGGTCGCGACGGTCCCGCCGCCGTCGCCCTCGACGCCGGAGCCGAAGGCCGATGAGGCGAAGCCGAAGAAGCGCGAGGGGCCGCTGCTCGCTTCGTCACCCGAACCGCTCAAAGTCGAAAAGAAGGAGCGCGCGGAACCTCGCGAGGCGTCGTCGCCATCGCCCGCGCCTTCGCCTTCGCCATCGCCCCCCGTCTTCGTGGCGGAGGTCCGGCCCGCGGCCCGCCTTCGCCTCGTCGACGAGCCCTCCGCGTCGGTGGCCCCACCGTCGCCTCCATCGGCCCCGGGACCCGCGAAGCTCTGGGAGCTTCCGGCACGCCTCTTCGTCGTTTCCGGCCGGAAGGCGTTCTCGGACCTTTCCGACCTTGCCGCGCTCGTTCTCCCACTTCGTGCGGGCGACGCAGGCGCCGCGCCGCTTCCGTCGTACGCGCCGCCGCCCGGGGTCTCGTACGCGTTCGTCCCGTCGCTCGTGGGACCGGTGGCGCCGGGCCCGCCCGGGATCGACGCCGCGCCGTCCCGCCGGCGATCCGGGATCCCGCGCGAGGTGCTCGAGTTCTTCGCGGTGTTCGGATGGCGCCGGATCCACGCGAAGAACGCGCTCGCGCAGGCCACGCGGCGCCGGCTCCTTTCGAGGATCCGCGAACGGCCCGGCGACCACCTCCGCGAGATCGCGCGGGGCCTCGGGCTCACGACGCAGAACACCGCGTACCATCTGCGGCACCTCGAGTCGTGCGGCCTCGTCGCCTCGTCGCGCGTCGGGGCCCAACGATGTTTCTATCCGTCCGAGGGCGGCCGATGGGTCGCGGAGCGGGCCCGCGCCGGCGGTCTCCTTCGGGGCGCGCGCCGTGGCGAGATGCTCGCGGCGGTGCTCGAAGCGCCCGGCATCCATCAGGGCGAGATCGCGCGGCGCCTCGGCCTCGCCCACGGTTCCGTCTCGTGGAGCCTGCGGCGCCTCGTCGCCGAAGGGTTCCTTGCGGAGGCGCCGGACGGGAACCGGCGGTGCTACGTCGCGACCGAGCTTGCGGTCCGCACGATGGACGCGGACTTAGGCCAACGCGCGCTCTAGGATCGGGATCGTGCCTTCGAGGACCCGGAGCCGGCGCGCCTCCTCGACCGTCGTCCACCGGCGTCCCGAATGCGGCGGGACCTCGCGGACGGGCTCGACCGCGAACGCGTGGAGCCGCACCCACGGACCTCCCGGATAGCGGTGCTCCCACGTCATGAGGAACCGCGGCGTGGCGACCGGCGTCCCCAACTCTTCTTCGGCCTCGCGGACCGCGGCGGCCGCCGGGTCCTCGCCGCGCTCGACCTTGCCGCCGGGAAGTTCCCAATACCCCGCGTACGGCCCGTAGTCCCGGAGCTGCAAGAGGATTCGGGCCCCGCGGGCGATGACCGCGACCGCGACCTCGAGCGGCGACTCCGACACGGGCCGTGGACCGCGCGCTCCCCTTTTATAGCCTCAGGCGGTTCCGGGTCCCGGTGGTCCCGATGGCGGTCCAGTTCTCGTTGGTCCTCAACGTGTCGAACCCGGAAAAGAGCGCCGAATTCTACCGGAGCATCGGCTTCCCCGTGCGCCGCGAAAAGATGGGCGGCTTCACCTTCCACGAGGTGCGGATCGGGCGGACGACGGTGTCGCTCATCCCGAAGCACCCGCCGTGGGAGATCGACGAGGAGACGAAGGCATGGCTTTCCGCGCCGGCCGGCTGCGGAGTCCTCCTCTTCCTCGGAACGACCTCGATCGAGCCGCTC
>JBQTJL010000202.1:0-3647 GCA_052387135.1 Methanobacteriota archaeon
GATTGAACCCAAGAAGGACCTCGACCGCGTGAAGGAAGTGAAGGTGCGGATCCCCGTCACCTACCACATCAAGCTGCACTCGATGAAGGTCCTTACCGGAAAACAGATCTCCGACACCGTGACCGAAGCGCTCGCCGAATACTTCGGCGGCCTGAAGCACACGATCCCGGGCGAATTCGGTCATGGGCTCGAATTCCCGGACCCATCGGCCTCCGACCCGGATGCCGGCCCCGTCTGAAGATCAACGGCCTCCACAGTAAGTGTTCCCCGCGCCTCGCGATAGCCTCCAAGCCTCCGTTCTTTGCGGGGAACACTCCTTTTCTTTTCATCCCTTTATAGCGGGTCGCGAGGTCGTCCATAAACTATATTTAAACAGAGCCGCACTCGCGCTGGGAACCACATGAGAGCGGTCGTCCTCAGCCTATTGCTTCTCGCAACCGGGTTCGCCGGCTGCATCTCCACCGTCGAAGAGGTCCCGCTCTCCACGATGTCGGCGGTCGTCTCCGCGACCCCGGCCCCGGGCTGGTCCCGCCTCGAAGCGACCGTCGCGCGGATCGAGCTCGTCCCCGCGGACGTCTCTCTTGCGTCCTTCTCGCTTACGACCGGGCCGATCCAGGCCGACCTTGCATCGCTTGCCGCGTCCCCCGTGTCGCTTCCGGCACTCGAGGTCGCACCCGGCGCCTTCTCGGCCATCTCGTTCGAGTTCACGAGGCTCGAGGGCGCGCGCACCGGCGAGACCGGCGTCGTCCCGATCGAGGTCGCCGAGGGCACGCTCCGGATCGACCGCGCGTTCGCGCTCGCCGCGGGCGAATCCGGCCGGGTCGCGGTCACGTTCGACGTCGCCGGGGCGCTCTCCGAGTCCGACGGCGCGTGGTCGTTCCGGCCGGCGGCCCAGGACTTCTCGTACGAGGTCGACGGACGCCTCGTCGACGCGATCGAGCTCACTGTACTGCCTGCGGCGGTCGAGCCGGCGACGCGCGACTTTGCGCCGCCGTTCTCCTTGAGCGCGCCGGTGATCGTCGTCACCGACGCCGCCGGGAACCCCGTCCGCGAGGCAGCGGTCGAGAAGATCTCCGAGGACACCGGCGCGACCTCCACGCGGGAATCGATCACGGTCCAAGAACTCCGCTTCCGGGCCGACTTCCCGACCGACCCCGCGCTCGCGGACCGGATCGTGAACTTCGTCTGGGACATGGGCGACGGGAACGTCCTCACCGGCCGCGAGGTCACGCACTCGTTCAAGGAGCCGGGTACCAAGACGATCGCGCTCCGGATCGAGGACCCGTACGGCCGGAAGCTCGTCGAGGAACTGCGGCTCCCGGTCGCCGAGGTCCGGGTCGTGAAGGGCGCGCTGCTTGCCGGCACCGCCGGAAACGACGCCGCGGTCGAACGCGACTTCCGGGAGCACGCGATCCGCGTCCTCGCGGGCGCGACGTCGCTTGCCATCGAGCTCTCCTGGAACGCCGCGACCGCGACACCGGCCGGGGCCGATTCGCCGGTCCCGAACAACCTCTATCTTACCCTCGTCGGGCCCGATGCGGCCGAGGTCCTCCAGGTATCGGACGACGCGAACCCGAAGGCCGGCGCCGTCGACGCGCCCGCCGAAGGCAGCTACACGGCGAAGGTGAGCGCCGCGACCGGCACGATGATCGAGTATACGCTTACGACGCGGATCGGGTTCGCCTAAGCCAAAGAGGTTATGACGGCCCGCTCCGCTAGCCCGCCGTGCGCCGCGCCGTCCTCTGGTTCCTTCCCGCGCTCGCGCTCGCGGCCGCGGGCGGCGCCGAGAGCGGGACGCCGCTCCTTGCCCTCCAGGCGGGCGACGACACGGTGCTCTACGGCGAGCCCGTCGTGCTGATCCTCCGGAACGACGGCACCGGGCGCCTCGAAGGCCGCCCCACGCTCGTCGTCCGCGACGAGGCCGGCGCCGTCCTCTTTGCGCCTCCGGAGTTCAACGGCGAGACCCTGCGGCTCGGAGCCGGCGACCGCGCGTTTGCGCGCTGGGACGGCACGGGGCCGGGCGGAGAGCCCGCGTCGTGGGGGAACTATTCCGCCCGCGCGACGCTCGCGGGCCAGTCCGCCGAGGCGTCGTTCGTGATCCTCCGCCCTCCCGCCCGCGCCGTGAACGTCACGACGGGCTCGCGCGAGTACGCGGTCGGCGCGAACGTCGACGTCCACGTGAACAACAACGGCGACCTCTGGGTGAACGGCACGATATCGTTCACCGTGGTCCTTCAGTGCAACGAAACGGGCTGCCCCCAGTCTCCGGTCGCCGAGTTCGACGCGGGCGGCCGCATCCTCCTTGCGCCGGGCGGCCACTACGACACGTTTTGGGACGGGAAGACGCGGTCGGGCTCGCCGGCCGGCCCCGGCACCTACCGCATCCAGGCGTTGGCGAACGACGAGGCGCGCGGACCCGTCCCGGCGGAGAATTGGTTCCGGCTCACGTGATTCACCGCGGCAAGAACCGGATGTGCCCGTGCTCGGCGCATCGTAGCTCGTGGTGCTTCGTGCCGTCCTTGAACGTGCGTTCCCGGACCTCGCCGGGCTTCCCGCACCGGGGGCAGGAAACGTCCGCCTTCGGCGCCTCGCCGCGGATCTTCGCAAGGAGCGCCGCGTCGCCCCGCGCGTCCTCGAGGGGACGGACCGACAGTTCGTTCGCGCGGGTGTTCCGCTCGCGGGGCACCCATTCGTAGCGGACCTGCTCGAAAGCGCGGGAGAGCGCCGTCGCCTCTTCGTGGAGCTCCGCAAGGCGCGCGTCGTTCACGCGCCACTCGCCGTTCATCTGGCGGATCACGAGCTGGCTGTCGCCGCGCACGAGGAGGCGCCGGACCCCGCGTTCGGCCGCGAGCCGCAGCCCCCGCACGAGCGCGCTGTACTCGGCGATGTTGTTCGTGCCCGTTCCGACGAGGCCCTCGCCGACCTCGACGGGACGTGCGCCGGGGATCCGGAGCACCACGCCGATCCCCATCGGGCCGGGGTTCCCGGAGCAGGCGCCGTCGAACTCGAGGACCGCCTCAGGTTCGATCGAACTCGACCCCCAAGGCCTTCGAAAAGCCCCGCACGAGTGCGTCGTGGAGGCGGGCGCGGCTCGCGCGGATCCCGAGCCGCGAAAGCGAGGCGACCTCGGCCTCGACGCGGGCCGGCTCGACGCGGAAGAGGCGCGCCATCCGAGCCTCGTCGGCGTCGACGATGACGGTCCCGTGCTGCAGGACGTGGCTCGCCGTGCGGCGCTGCGCCGCGCCCGAGACCTTGCGGCCCCCGACCGTGACCGAGAGCCCGCCGGGCCGGAGATAGCACAATGCCTCCTCCGAGGCCGGCGCGTCGCGGATCTCGGGCGTGGCGCCCAGTTCTTCGAGCGCGAGGGCGACGCCCCTCGAGACCGCGGCGGCGGATCCCGGCACGTCCTCCGGGAGCCCGGGGTGGCCGCGGGGGAGGACCACCGCGTACGTCACCTCCGAGACCGTGTGCAGGATCGCCCCGCCGCCGGTCGGCCGCCGCACCACGTCGACGCCTTCCGCCTTCGCGGCATCCGCATCGACCACGCCCGGCGGCTGCGCGTAGCCGAGGCTCACCGTCGGCCGCTCCCACGCGTAGAGCCGGAGACAGGGGATCCCGAAGCGGAGAAGGTTCGCGTCCCGCGCCAT